>NZ_BAAGGY010000005.1:0-147395 GCF_054658635.1 Agathobaculum sp. TL06 | reverse complement strand
CAGTCCGCATCCTGTACGATCAGGCAAACCTGACCTTTACCGGAAACGAAGGATATGAAGAAGCGCTTCCCCTACAGCAGCAGTATGTGGCATACATGCATGTAAAGGATCTGGTATTCAAAGAAGGCGTGGCGTTTTCCTCCTCCCATGTGGCGCGGCCGGATGAATCCGAGCGCAACGTGTACACGCGCATCGTGGGCGAGGGCGTTATACCGTGGCCAGAGATCCTGCGCGCGGTCAAAGCGCGCGGTTATGACGGCTGGCTGTCGCTCGAATATGAGCGCCGCTGGCATCCGGACGATATTCCGGACGCATCCATCGGTATGAAGCGGTCGCTGGAATACCTGCGCCGGATCCAGCCCTGACCGGCTGGGAAACTACATACGGCTTTTGTAAGTGGGAGGGCTTGAATCATGAATATGGAACATATGAGAATTGCGCTGCTCGGCGTGAGCCATTGGCATGTACCCCTTTACTTTGCCGGACTGCCGGAACGCTCGGTCGTTGCGGTCAGCGACGATGACGCGGCGCATGCCGCGCGCGTTGCCAGGCGGTTCGGCTGCCCGTATTATACGGATGAAAAGCAGATGCTCCGTGACGTGAAGCCGGATTTCGTATTCGCTTTTGCGCCGCATGCGCGGATGTGTTCGGTAGCGGCCTATCTGCTGGAGCAGAACCTACCGTTCACAATGGAAAAGCCCGCCGGACTGAACCGGCGGGAGGTGGAGCTTCTGTATAATACGGCGGAACAGAAAGGGACTTTCTGCGCCATCCCGTTTGTCTGGCGGTACAGCGACACGGTAAACGACTTGAAAAACCGGTATCTTTCCGGTAAAATTATGCATATGTCCTACCGGTTTATCGCAGGACCGCCGTCGCGCTATCTGGAAAGCGCGCGCTGGATGCTGTCGCAGGAGACCGCGGGAGGCGGCTGTATGACCAACCTCGGCGTACACTTTATCGATATGGCGCTCTACCTGACGGAAAGCGGGGACGCTGAAACGCTGGCTTCGATTTACCAGTATACCTCGGAATATGATATCGAGACGTATGCCTCCTCCATGCTGCGTATGGATTCGGGCGCGTCGCTTCTGATAGAGAGCGGGTGTGCCTATCCGATGTCGGACGGTGCCAAGCGTGAAAACCGCTGGACGATCGTGACCGAAAACGGTTACTGCATCCTCGCGGACAACGATCTGGAGTTGCGCACCTTCGGCGCTGCGCCGGCGCATATCGCGCTGAACACGGACAGCGATCCCTATTACGCGATTTTCGCCCGCACCACGCTGCAGGATTTTGCCAGCGGAACCCGTCCGCGGGCGTCGCTGAAAGAGATGCTCGCGGCGCGGACGATTCTGGACGAAATGAATGCCAAGGCGGTATACAGCGGCGCAAAGGAAATGCTGGGCGGACGATTCTGAAAAGCGGGAGACAAGGAGAAAGGCATGGGAAAAATTCCTCATATTCTGGTGGTAGGCAGCATCATGATGGATCTGGTGGCGTCCACGAAACGCGCGCCGCGCGAGGGGGAAACCGTCATTGGCATGAAATTCACCACCGCCCCGGGCGGCAAGGGCAGCAATCAGGCGGTCCAGTGCGCCCGATTGGGGGCGGAGGTCACTATGGTCGGCAAGGTCGGTCGGGACGGCTTCGGCAAAACGCTGCTCGAAACGGCATCCGCTGCGGGCGTGGACATTTCCAGGGTGCTGACCGATCCGGCCGAGGCGACGGGCGTTGCGCACATTACGCTTGAAGTGAGCGAAAACGACGCAAAAAACCGGATCATTGTCTGCCCAGGGGCGAACTTTACCTTGACGGTGGAGGAGATCGCCTGGCTGAAAGCCCGCGTTGCGGACTACGACCTGGTGATGCTGCAGCTTGAGCTGCCCATGGAGGTGGTGGAGTCCGTGGCCGCATGGGCCTATGAGGCCGGCGTACCCGTTATGCTCAACCCCGCGCCCGCTGCGGCGCTGTCGGATACGCTGCTTGGCCATGTGACCTATCTATCCCCCAATGAGCATGAGGCGGCGCTGATGTCCGGACAGCAGATCGCCGTTGACGATGGCATCAATCAGGAGGATCTGCACAGGGCCGCAGGCTATTTCATGCAGCGCGGGGTGAAAAACCTGATCGTTACGCTGGGCGCAAACGGCTCGGTCTGCGTCAACCAAAACGGCACGGTTTATATCCCGTCCGTCCATATGGATAAGATCGCCGATACGACCGCGGCGGGGGATTCGTTTGTCGCCGCGTTCTGCACGGGGCTCACCGCGGGGCTGGATGAGCGGCAGGCGCTGGCGTTCGCCAGCCATGCGGCGGCGATCACGGTCTCCCGCATGGGCGCGATGCCAAGCCTGCCGACGATCACAGAGGTGAAAGCGCTGATCGCGGAAAAGGGGTGCCGTGGGATCGATACGGATATACTGGACATGCTGGAACGGTCAGGGACCTTGACGAAATAGGGGAGAAAAGTGGAAAGGCCGGCAGTTTTTCACATGGATGCGTGAAAAACTGCCGGCCTTATCCGTTAGCCCTGCTTCATTTTATGCGCCGCCGTTTTTTCAGGGTAGCGCAAGGGGAGGCCAAAGGTGAGCTGGAACTGGCCGCGGCCGGTTTCAATCCGGCTGAAGCCGCCGGCCTGCTTGAGAATGCGGTCAATGATCTTCAGACCATAGCCGTGGGAAGAGAGCGGACCGCTCTCTTTCGGTCCCGCGGCGGGTTCGGACAGCGGCGCGCTGTTGCAGCAGCAGAAAACGAGGAAATTATCCTTGGTGCGGATATCGAGCTGGATGAAGCGCTCGCCGGCCGGCGAGCTGCACGCGGCATGCACGGCGTTCTCCATCACGTTCATCACCAGCGAAGCAAGGTCGGGGTCGGACAACGGGAGCGAGGCAGGCGCCGCCGCGTGAACGACCTCCACCCGAACCTTGTCGCGCAAGGCTGCCGCCAGCGTTCCGTTGAGGATGATATCCAACATTTGATTGCCGCAGCGGACGACCGGTGTAATCGATCTGCTCTGGGAAATGAGGCCGTCCACATATTCCTGCGCCTGTGTATAATCCTGCTTCCGCAGCAGGGCGCGCAGCACGGTCAGATGGTGTCGCATGTCGTGGCGCAGTTCCATGGTCTGCTCGGTCTGTGCGCGCAGGGTGTCGTAGCTGACGCGGGCGAACTGCTCCTTGGCGAGCAGGATGGAGGTTTCCGACCGGCGGCGCACCAGGCTTTTGACGGTCTGGATGGCCAGGGCGATCAGGGCTGCAACAAAGCACAGCGGCATCAGGACGAGCAGCAGGGAAAGCGCGGTGGCCTGCGCGCCGCCAGCCGGCTGCAGTTCTGGGAAAAACCGCGGACCGAGCAGCAGGCACAGGGCGGCGATTATGCCGCCGGTCAGCACGAGTAAGCAGAACTGCCGGTGGAAAGCCGAGCCGCGCCGCCAGGCCAGCAGCGCCAGAAGAAAGGCAAGCAAAAGGGCGCACACCGTCGCTTTGGCGCAAAGCAGCGCATGCGCCGTCCCCTGATATTCGCAGACCGTGTTATAGCAGACGACGCCGAACTGCAGCAACGCGACGGCCAGCATCATCCAGCGCAGCCAGCCGGAAAGCGGGCAGACGAGCAGGCTGAGCAGCAGGGAGGCCGACACATATAGGCAAAGAGCGGTCAGGTCGATCGGCAGGACGCCGAAATAGTAGAAAAAGAACGGCGCCTGCACGATCTCGCGGAGCATCAGGACAAAGGAAAGCTGGGCAAGCAGCGGCAAACTGGCGTCCAGCAGGCCGGAGGAGGCGTTCCAAATGAAGATGATTAACATAAAAACCCCTACCGAGAAGAGCAGGGCCGCGGGGATCATATGGCGGGCGGTCTGGGCGATCAGCCCGCTTTCATAGGCGTAGCCGCAATAGAGTGTGATATCTGCGGGGAACACATCGGCGTCCGAGCCGGGGGCGTCGCTGCCCACGGCATAGGTGGACTGCGCGATGGTGAGCGTTTTTCCCGCATAGCCCGCCGGAAGGGACACCACCAGCGGTTCGAAGCGGTCCGCCTCCAGCATGGGGAGCGTAAGATAGCCGATGCGGTTGTCCAGCTCCGGACAGTCGGTGTAGATCAGCTCGTCGTCCAGAAACACGCTGAAGGTGCGGTTTGCCGCGCCGATGCGCAGGGTCGGGCTGTCGAGCTCCTCGGTCAGCCGGCGGGAAAAATAGAACGTCTGCCCCGGGTAGTCCAGCCCGTAATAGGCGCCGTAGCCGGTGGGCGTCAGCTCCTTCACCGCGCCCTCCGTGCAGGTGTACACCGTCCAGCCCTTGCTGCCCTGCCACGGCTGGCCATCCTCCCCGATGATCGAAAGATTATAGGAGGCGTCCTCCATGGGGGAGACATAGGTGAGCAGCACGGGGGAAAAGGCGGTCAGGATAATCAGCGTTGTCAATACGGCGAATACGATTCTTTTCAAGGCGGGATACCTCCGGAAAAGCAGGATAAAGAGAATACGCGGGGGACAGGCGCGCCGCGCGCGTCCGGCTGGGAATGGCGGAATGCAGCGCCATATGCGGCCCATCCCCACATGGCGAGGCCTCCGCACGGGAAACCGGCGGAGGCTTCGCGGTAGTACTATACGAGTTTTTGCAGGGTCAGGATGTTTTTTCCGTCCCTGTATTCATATTGGACGGTATCCATCAGCCGTTTGACCATGAAAATGCCCAGGCCGCCGATGCGGCGCTCCTCCGCGGGGAGGGTGGTGTCCGGCTCGTCGTTTTTCAGCGGGTCATAGGGCTTGCCGGAATCCAGGAATTCAATCGTGATCTGCGGCTGGCCCTGTGTGCTGACCTGGCAGCGGATGGTCGCGTCGCCCACGTCGGGCCGGTAGGCGTAGTGGGCAATGTTGACGAAAATTTCCTCCACCGCGATCGCAATCTGGTTGCAGATTTTGGGCGAACAGTTGATCTGGTCAAGCTCGCCCTGTACAAATTCCAGCACCGTATCGAGCTGTTCAGTCAGTGCTGGTACGGTGATCGTTTTCATAGTGTCTCCTCCTTGGCATTGGACGGCATGTACTCACAGAACTGCAGCCCCAGCATGGTGATGTCATCCGCCTGCGGCGCGCCGGAGACGAACAGGTCCACCTGGGATTTGACATAAGGCAGCAGCTGGTCGGGGGCGAGCCCTTTCGCGGCGTCGGTGTTGAGCGCGGCCTCCAGCCGTTTTTCGCCGTACAGCTCAAGCGCGGCGTTGGTCGCCTCGGTCACACCGTCCGTATACAGGAACAGGCAGTCGCCCGGCTTCAGTGTGACCTGAAATTCCTTATAGCGCATGCCCTCCATGCCGGCGAGCACGAAGCCCGGGCGCAGCTTGAGCCATTCAAAGCGGCCGCCCTCCTGCTGGATCATGGGCGGGTTGTGGCCCGCGTTGGCATAGGTCAGCACGCCGGTGCGCAGGTCGAGGATGCCGAGATAGGCAGTGACGAACAGCCCCTCGCCGTTGTTTTCGCAAAGCTGCTCGTTGGCGCGGGTGAAGATCTCCGCCGGCGACAGGCTGGACTGCGCCTGGTTGCGGATGATGGTCTTGGCAATAACCATGAACAGCGCGGCCGGCACGCCCTTGCCCGACACGTCCGCAATGACGATGGCAAGGTGGGTCTGGTCGATCATGAAGAAGTCGTAAAAATCGCCGCCGACCTCCTTGGCCGGATCCATGGTGGCGTAAACGTCAAACTCGTTCCGGTCCGGAAAGGCGGGGAAGATGTTGGGCAGCATATCGCGCTGGATGTTGCTGGCAACGTTCAGCTCCGCCTCGGTCTTGAGCGCGCGGGAGGACCACAGCGCGGTGGAAAAGATCTCATAATACAGGATAACGAATACCGAGCAAATAATCAAATAAAAAATGATAAAATACACGCGGGTATCCGGCAGGCCGGGCAGGATGCCGAGGGTGTTGGTCAGCCGGTTGACGATCGCAAACGCGACAAAGCAGTAGACCGGAATGGGGACATAGTTTTTCAGCTGCTTGCCCAGCACCGAGATGACCTGCTGCACGATCTTGCTGACAAAGCGGCGGTAGGCAAAGAACATCACCGTGAACCAGAACGCCTTGATGCAGAGGAAAATGCCGATCGTGCGCATATTGTACGGATTGGGGGTGTTGTCGATAAAGCTGAGCGTGGTGCCGCAGAAGAAGAACGTGGTCACGTTGGCGATCAGTGCGCCCATGACCGAGGTGAACACGCGCGCCGCGCGCTCGTCGTTATACAGCGCCACCGCCGCCACCGGCATGAGCACCAGCATGCTCAAAAAATTGATGTTGTCGTCCGTAATATTGATGGAGTAGCTGGCGACGCATATGGCAAGGTGCAGCGCCGCGAACAGGACCCAGCCGAGGAAGGTCTGCCCCGCGTTCCGGCGGCGGGTCAGCGTGCTGTTGGTGAGCAGAGCCGCCACCCAAAAGGACAGATTGTTCGCCAGCGACCACAGCAGCGTCACGGAAAATTCAACTTGCATGGATGATTCCTCCTGTCATGGGGAGATTTTTACTGGAACGCGCCCAGTGTATCCAGTCCGGTCAGATACGCGGACAGGTATTCGTCCGAGATCTCGGGCCAGAGGAAGCCCTCCTGCTCGAGCGCACGGATGGAGAAGCCGCTTTCGCAGGGCGTTTCGATCAGATGGCGCCCGCCGGTCACGCGGGTCAGGAAGCCGTCCAGCGCGCCGTTGAACGCGGGGTCCTCGGCGGCGTGCAGCATGAATTTGTCGAATTCCCTGTCGTCCACCGCGCGGACCGGATAGCCAAGCGCGGAAATGTGCGTGAGCAGCTTGCTGACCGGCAGGTCATTGCTGTCGAAGATATGGAACACGGTGTATTCCTCCGCGCTGCCCGCCAGACGGCAGATCGCGCGGGCGACCGCGTCCACCGGAGAGAAATTGATCCAGCTGCACGCCATGGACTGCGGGCAGAGTCCGGTGCGGACGATGGATTGCAGCAGCTTGGTGAAGCCGTTGGTGGCGCGGTTCATCTGGAACTCGCCGTCCGTGATGCGCCCCTGCAGGTTGCCCACGCGCATGATCTTGGCGCGCAGGCCGTTCGCGGTTTCGAGCAGGATGAGCTTTTCGGCCGTGAATTTGCTTTCCAGGTAGTCGTTGGACAGGTCCTGCCGCACCCACAGGCGCTGCTCGCTGAGAGATACGCCGATCTCGGCCATCTCGCGCTCGATAAAGCCGCCCACGCTGAGCGTGGAGATGTGGACGAGCGCGGCGTCATGCTGTTTGCAGAACGCGATCACGTTGCGCACACCGTCCACATTGGTCTGGCGGATGCGGTTGCCGACACCGAAGTGGCTGACGTCCGCCGCGCAGTGGATGACCGTGTCGATCTTGACGCCGTCCGGCAGGCTGGCGATATCCTCGCGCATCAGGTCGCCATCCACCGCGAACAGCCGGTGGCCGAAGGCTTCGGCAAAGTTGTTTTCGAAATAGTAGAAAAGCGAGCCTTTGAGACGCTTTTCCGGTGTCAGGTTGTTTTTGGGGCGCACCATGCAGTAGATCTTGTTATAGCCCGTAGTGAGCAGCTCGTACAGCACATGGATGCCGAGGAAGCCGGTCGCGCCGGTGAGCAGCACGGTGCCGAGCGGGTGCAGGCCCTTGCGGTAATTGCGGTTGCGGCAAAGCGCGTCGCGCAGGAGGGCCGCTTCCTGCTGGGTGCAGGGCAGGCTGCCCGCTTCCGGAAGGACAGGCTCGGGCAGGTCGCCGCCGCCCTGGTCGCAGCACTGCACCAGATCGCGCACGGTGGGATGCTCAAACACCTGGCCGTATTCCAGCTCGAAGCCCTCATGCTTGGCCAGGAGCACGATCTGCGCCGCCTGCAGCGAGGTGCCGCCCAAATCGAAGAAGCTGTCGGTCGCGCCGATCTCTTCTTCGGGCAGGGTCAGCACCTGCGAAAAGATGCGGCACATGGTCCGCTCGCGCGCGTTGCGCGGCGGGATGTAGGTGCGCTCCACATGGATCGCCTGATTGGCCAGCGCGCGTTTGTCGATCTTGCCGTTTGAGGTGTGCGGCAGATCGGGCAGATACACGAACAGGTCGGGTACCATGTAGCGCGTCAGGAAGCCGCCGGCGTATTGCTTCAGCTCGTCCACATCGCAGGGCTCGGCGGCGGAGTAAAAGCAGCAGAGGTGCTCCCGCCCGTCGATCGTGCGGACGAGCGCGGCGCACTGGCGGATGCCGGGGAAGGACTCGATGCAGCGCTCGACCTCCTTCAGTTCGATGCGCAGCCCGCGCAGCTTGACCTGCTCGTCGTTGCGGCCGCAGTAGGCGAGGCTGCCGTCGGGCAGGGCGTAGCCATAGTCGCCGGTGAGGTATACCCGATCGCTGACCGGACCGTCGCGCAGCTCGATGAAGCGTTCTGCGGTCAGGTCGGGACGGCCGAGATAGCCGCGCGCCACGCCGTAGCCCGCCACGGCGATCTCGCCGGTTGCGCCGGGCGGCACGATGCGGCGGTCCTTATCCAGCAGGTAGATGCGCGCCCCAGCGATGGTCGAGCCGATGGTGATGCGCTCCCGAATGCGGCCGACCGTCGCGCCGATGGTGATTTCGGTCGGGCCGTAGCCGTTATACAGGCGCGCGGGGGTGGCCTTGTGCAGCGCGTCCAGCAGGGGCTGGGTAAAGGCCTCGCCGGCCGCGAGCACGATATCCACGCCGCGCATGGCCTCGCGGAACGAGGGCTCCTCCAGATAGGCGAGCAGGCGGGAGGGCGTGCAGTGCAGGATGTTGGCGCCATTCTCCGTGATGTACCGCGCGAGCGCATCCGGATTGTTCATCCCTTCCTCGTCCGCGAATACGACGGGTACGCCGTTGAGCAGGGTGGAGAACAGCTCGAACATGGAAATATCAAAGCAGACCGAGCCGACCGCCACGATGCCTTTGCCATTGGCGCAGATATCGCGGTTGAATTCATTGTTGTCCGGCTGCATGAAGTTGACGATGCCGCGGTGCTCGATCATGACGCCCTTGGGCTTGCCGGTTGTACCCGAGGTATAGATGATGTAGCACAGCCAGTCCTGGCCGACCGCGGGCAGCGGTGTGTCCGGCTGCCGCGGCGGGTCAAACAGCGGGGCGGGCGCAATAACCGGACAGCCGGCGCCCGTGATGTCCGCCTCCGTAACCAACAGGCCGGCCTTGCTGTCCGACAGGATAAAGCGGATGCGTTCCTCGGGATAGGAGCAGTCGATCGGCACATAGGCCGCGCCCGCCTTGAGAATACCCAGCAGCATCACGGGCAGGGCGGTGGTGCGCGGCAGCAGGAAGGCCACATAGGACTGCGGCTGCACACCGGCGGCGATCAGGTTGCGCGCGACACGGTCAGAGGCCTCGTCCAGCTCGCGGAAGGTGTAGCTGGGGCCTTTGCCGGACAGGGCGCGCCGGTCCGGATGAAGCGCCGCCTGCGCGCGGAAGCGGGTGATGATGGTATCGTTCGGGTCAACCGGCAGCACCGGACCGGAGAGCAGTGCGCGCTGGCAGCATTTGTCCTCGTCGGTCAGCAGCTCGATGGAGCGGCAGGGCAGGGTGCAGTCCCCGATGCCCTGGTCGAGAATGGCGCGCAGCATTTGCGCGGTCTGCGTGATCTCATGCGGTGTGTAATAAGCGGCGCGGTAGTCGAGCCGGAACTGGTAATCGCCCGTGCCGCTCCAGTCCAGGATGTGCAGGGTGAGCAGGTTGGTCATAGCGCCGCCGAAGTGCATCGCGCACCGCACGGGAAGCCCGTGCAGCGGCAGGGTAAAGTTCTGGTAGGACAGAGTAAAGTGCGACAGCGCGCCCGCCATGCCTGTGCGGGACAGGTCGCCCATGATTTCGGACAGGCCGTAGCCCTTGTGCGCCGCCGCCAGCCGGTTCTGCGTCTGCACCTCCTGACACAGCGCGGCAAAGCTGGCGTCCGGCGCGATATGCAGGCGCACCGGAACCGCGAGCGTGTACATGCCCGCGGCGTTGCGGTCCTCATCCGTGCCGCGGTTGAGGCGGGGGGTGATGATGACGACATCCTCCGTACCCAGCATGCGCGACAGATAGACCGCATACGCGGCGAAAAATACGCAGTATGGCGTGACGTTCTGCTGCGCGGCAAAGACGCGCAGCCGGTCGGAGCGTTCCTTCCCGACCGTGTGCGACGACCACACGAGCCGGTGGCCGGACTGGTCGGGCATGGGATGGGGCAGTCGGCCGGTCTCGGCCCCGCTGAGGTAATCCTGCCAGAAGCCGCGGTCCGCCAGGCGCTCCTCTTCCACATCCGCGCCGGCCGCCGCCGCGCGGGAAAGGAAGGAGACGAACGGCTGGGGCTCCTCGCCCGCGCAGATCGCCAGCAGGCGGCTGTACACAGCCGCCATGGCGTAACTGTCCGCCACAATATGGTGTACGCGCAGCAGCAGCGCGGTTTTGCCGGGCAGGGTATAGATGGCCGCATTGAACAGCGCGCTGTCGTACAGGTCAAAGCAGTAGCGCGACTGCTCGTTGAACACGGCGGCAAGCTCCTCCTCGCCGGAAAGCGGGATCACGCGGCAGGCGAAGGGCGTATAGCCCGCGTCGTACTGCAGCGGCCCGTCCTTGCCGCGCGTCACGCGGATGCGGAGGGTCTCGGTCGTCTGCACCAGGCGATTGAGCGCGCGGTCGAGCTGCGCGGGGGCGGGGGCGTTGTCAAAGGTCAGCAGTATGGATTCGGTATACAGCGCCTTGTCCGGACAGCTTTCGCTTGCAAGCCAGATCTGATACTGCGGTCGGGTCAATGGGATACGGTTGTGGTGGATGTCCATAGATGCCAAATCTCCAATCTTTCGATACTCGGATAGCGGAACGGCTGTCCGTAGATGCAGACAGCCGCCAGTAAGCCCGACAGCTTGCGTGCTGTCAGGCGGATTCAATTGTCAGGATATCGGAAAAGCCGGTCATATCGAACACCTCCATGATCTCGTCCGAAACATGGCGCAGGGTCATCGTCTGGCCGCCCGCGGCGACCGCCTTCTGTCCGGTGAGCAGGGAGCGCAGCCCGGCGCTGCTGACATAGGCCAGCTCGGAAAAGTCCAGCAGGATGCTCTTGCCGGTCTTGATCTCACCGAGCAGGGTGTCCTGGAAATCCGGAGCGGTGGTGGTGTCCAGGCGTCCGTTCAGCTTGAGGACGGTCTGGCCGTTTTCGGTGCTTTTGCTGATGTTCATAATGATATAACTCCTTTTCCAAATGGTTTCTGTCAGGGATGGGGGCGGCCTGTCCGCAGCCGGTAGGCGGCAAGCGCCCGCTGGATCAGCAGATAATTCTGCTTGCTTACGGGGAGCGCCGCGCCGCCGGACAGGGTGATCCGGTACCGGCGCAGTCCGACGACATAGGGCAGGTGTACCAGATAGCTCCGGTGGCAGCGCAGAAAATCGCAGCTGGAAAGCCGCTGCTCCAGCGCGGAAAGATGTCCCCTGCCGCAATAGGTGCTGCCATCTGCGGTATGGATATGCAGCTCGTGGTCGAACACCTCCGCGTACACGATCTGTTCGACGGGAAGCGCCTGTGCTTCGCCGCAGCTGCGCAGCGTGATGGTGCGGGCTGCATTCTGCGGGGATGGCCGCGTGCTGCGCTGCCGGACAGGCGCGTCGGCATGCACGCGCAGCGGAACGGACGAGCCGCGGACCGCGGCGGGGATATCCATGGCGTTTACCTCCTTTGTCAGCCTACAGTATACTCTGACAAGGACGACAAAAGGACAACAGAGCGATCACAGGCCTTCCATTTTGCCTACGGAAAATTCCGCCCAGCTATAGCTCGGCAGATAGTTGTGGCGGTAGCTGTTGACCGCCTGCGGCTCCCCGTCGAGAAAGCGGTAGCTGTCGCAGTCGATCTCGCCGGCGCGGACCGAGATGCTGTTGTGGCTTTTGACCAGGATATGCTCGATGCCGGCCTGCCTGAGCGTGCTGCGCAGGTCGTGTACAATGGTTTGGAAATAGTTTTTGCGCGCGATATTGTAAACGCCGTCCTCCCACAGCAGGCTGCACGCCTCCCGTGTGGTCAGCCCCGCGCCGCGGCGGTCGATCAGACAGGCGAACAGTTCCTTGGCCTTGGCGCGGCCGAATGCGAGGGGAGCGCCGTTCACCCATACCTCAAACCCGCCGAAGGTTTGCACCCGTATGGCATGCGGGGCGGGGATATCGCCGTATAAAAAGGTCAGCTCCCGCCTCAGCTCGTCCGTATCCACCGGTTTGAGCAGATAGCCGCTGGCATGCAGGGCAAAGGCGGATACCGCATATTTTTCATAGCCGGTCACGAAAATGATGTGCAGGTCGGGCTGCAGGTCCTTGAGCTGCTTGGCCAGCGCCAGCCCGTTCACATCGCCCATCTCGATATCCAGGAAAGCGGCGTCGAGCGGATGGGTTCGGGCGTGCGCCAGCGCCTGCGCGGGGGAAGAAAAGCAGGCGCAGCAGCAGTCGGGGGCGGCTTCCGCCAAAGCAAGACGGAGATCGTCCAGGCACAGGGGCTCGTCGTCGATCGCTAAAAAGTTCATGTGCGTTTCTCCTTGGGGATGCCGCGCGCGGGCGCGGAACAAGAAAAAATTCCTGTTCACGACAGAAACCGCCACTTCGCGTGCAAACTGTGGTAAGATAAATCCAACAGGGGGGAAAACAAAAAACAGCGGGGTTGAATGCGGCATGGGAAAAATGGTGCGATTTGCCGTTTATACAAATGAAGAGAAAACCGCCCAAAGGGTCGGCGCGTTCCTGCGCGCCTGGGCGGAGGAAATCTGCGTCGAGCTGCAGCTCGTGATGGAAAGCGGGTCGCCCGCCACCCTGGATGCGGACGGGTGCGCGCTGCTCCTGGTGGACAGCGCAGGGCTGGTCCGGCAGGATATTGCCCGCCTGCAGGCGGTACGCGCGGCGTATCCGGACTGCGGCCTGGTGCTGCTGGCCGGGGACGACCGCACGGCGATCGACGTATACCAGTGCCATCCGAACGCGCTTGTACCTAAGCCGGTTACCTACAGCGGGCTGGACGCCGCGATGGAACGCTGCTTCAGCTTTTGGCAGAAGGGGCTGGGCTGGCTCGACCTGCCCGCGCAGCACAGGCGTGTGCATATCCCGCTGTACCAGCTGTTCTATGCCGAGGCGGCCGGACGCACCAGCGTCCTCTACCGTACCGGCGGGGCGCTGCAGGTGAACTGCGCGCTGTCCGCGCTGGAGGAGTCGCTGCCGCAGCCGCCTTTCCTGCGGGTGCAGAAAAGCTTTGTGGTGCATCTGGGGGCGGTCCGACGGGTGTCCGGCGGGGAGCTTATCATGTGCAACGACAGGGTGATATCGGTCGCGCGCGGCAGACTCCGGCAGGTGCAGGAGGCGCTGGCCGCTTACCGGCGGGCGCGCGGCGCGGAGGAGGGATAACATGCGGATATCGGTCGCCATATGCGACGATCTGGAAGAAGAGCGCCTGCAGATGGCGCGTCTATTGAAAAACTACGGCCGCCGCAAGGGCGTAACGTGGGAAATCGAGCTGTTGGAAAGCGGCGCGGCGTTCCTCGACCTGTTCCGGCCGGGCCGGTGGGACATCATCCTGATGGATATTTATATGGATGGTCCGGACGGGATGGAGGCCGCCCGCCGCCTGCGCGCGCAGGACAGCGAATGCGCCCTGCTGTTCGTCACCACCAGCATGGAGCACGGCATCGCCAGCTATGAGCTGCAGGCTTCGGACTATCTGGTCAAGCCGGTCGCCCAGCGGGATCTGGACGCGGCGCTGGACTGGTGCCTGCAGGAAAAGCGGGAATATTTCCGCACGATCAGCGTGCGCTCGGAATGGGACGAAATAGAAATTTTGTTGCGGGACATTTTATACATAGAGATCCGGCGGCACACCGCATTCATCCACACCGCAGGGCGCGTGGTCCAGACCCCGCGCGGCATGAACGCACTGGAGGAGGAGATCGCAAGCGAAAGCTTCCTGCGCTGCCACCGGAGCTTTCTGGTCAACCAGCGACACATCCTGCGCATGGAAAAACGGGATTTTGTCATGGATAACGGCGACCTGGTGCCGATCGGCTCCTCGGACGCGGCGGCGACGCGCCGGAAATTCATGGACTGGCTGTTTCTGCGCAACTGGAAAAACGGCGGCGCGGCCGGTATGTTCTGAAAAGATAAGACAGGGGGAACGGTCCGGCAGGGCCGTTCCCTTTTTCATGCCTGTGCGCGTGGTCAGCCCATCGCGCACAGCGTCTCAAAGGTGGTGCCGGAGGCGAGCAGCAGCGCGTCCCCGTGGTACTCGGCGATCTGGCCGAGGATGAACGAAAACGCGTCAAGCGCCAGCGCCGCCGCCTGCCCGGGGTCGAGCGAATGCGGCACGGTCAGGCAGTAGCGGTGGTAGAGCTGGCTGCCGTCCCGCAAAGCGAAGGCGCCGAGCAGAAGATCCTGGTTCCACACGGCGATGGCCTTGGCGGTCTCGGCCGCGGCCTGCGGCTGCAGCTCGCCCACCAGCGTGGTGTAGAGCTGAATCACATCAAAGCCCTGCGGGCCTGCGATGAAGTGCAGCTCGGCAAACACCAGCTCGGTGCCGTCCTCCTGCAGCGGGATCAGCAGGTTGACGCCGGGATGTTCGTCCAGACGGCCGTCCGGCTGGACGTCAAAGCCCTGCTCGCGCAGCAGTGCTTCGAGCGCATCCATGATCTGTTTGGAACGTTCCATAAGTCAGGTCCTTTCGGTATGAGGGTGGTGCTATTATAGCATAGTTTGCACGCAGGAGGGTGCGGTATCACGGGATAAGCGCCCCGCCTGCTCATTTTTTGGTCTTTTTGCGGTACCAGGGCGCGAGCTCCTCCTCGCGGACCGGCGCTTTCACGCCGTCCGGTGTGTTATACCGCTTCACCTTGGCGGAAACAGACATCATATGCGGGTCATACTGCTCGGAGGCGTCGGAGGGGGCCGCCGCCGGCGGCGCCTGTTCGGGGGCGGCGCTGCTTTCCGCCTGCTCCCGCGCCTGCCGGATCTCATCGATCGCGTGCGTTCCGGTGGTGATGCGGCGGCGCTTGTTGCTGGTGGAGAGCTGGGAGGCGTCCACCGGCTTCAGGTTGGCCTTGGCGGCCTGCAGCGCGTCCGCAGATACATTGGAATTGTGCGGCAGCGAAACCGAGCCGTCCTCACCGACAGAATCAGGGTTGTTCATGAGCTGCTCCAGCATCTGGCTGTCCGCCGCGGCCTCGGCGTTGCGCTTGGCGGTCGCCGCGCGGCCCTTCTTGGTTTTGGACTTGAGGAAGGCCAGCGGGTTCTGTATGACCAGCTTCGCCTTGCGCCAGCCGCTGAGCTGCTTGAAGTCCTCTTCTTCATTGACAAAGCTGTCGCGGGCGCGCTGGTGCTTGCGGCGCATGGAATACCACTTGTCTTTCACATGATCGCCCGCGCGCTTGTACCAGGGCTTGTCGTTCTTTGCGTCCGGCCGCTCCTTGGTACCCGTGGCGTAGTCGTATTCGTTGTTGAATTCCTTTTTCTTCTTGAATTCGTACCATTTGATGCCGGCCAGCTTGCGCTGCTCGTCGCGATGGTTTTTGTAGGCCTTATCCTCCTTGCGGGCCTCCTTACGGGCGGCCTTGAGGTGCTTCCGGTTTTCCTTGGCGCTCTGATCGGAGGCCATCTGTTCGCGGATGGCGTCAAGTTTGGCCTGCTTTTCGGAAACGTCATGCCCACCGAATTCGTCGCCGAACTGGTGCTGGATATCATATTCCAGGTCGAGCACCTTTCTGGCCTGCCGTTTTTTGCGGAACTCATACCACTTGAGGTTCTGGTTTTTGATCCCCTCGTCGATCGAGCGGCTCTTTTCCGCCGAATGGCGCTCGTTATCCGCGCGGATCCTCTGCCGTTCTCCTTCGGACAGGCTGTTGAAGCGGGTGCGCGCGGCCTGCTCCTTTTGCTCCTGCGCCTGCTTATCCGCCTTTTTCTGTTTTTTTGCTTCAGCCGCGGCCTGCTGACGCTTTAGCTCGGCCTGCACGGTGTGTTCCTTTTCGAACTGGTGCGCATCGGCCGCGCCGATCTGCTCCTCCACCGAGCCGCCCCGTGCAAAGTCCGCGTTGACCTGTGCGGCGGCTGCGTCGGTGTCGAGCATCCCGCCCTGTGCGTCGGTGCCGATGCCCATGGCGTTGACGATGCCGCGGGCGCGCCTGCCCTCGTCGCTGTCCTGCGAGGAAAGCGTGTTGAGCGCCGTCACGTCGTTTTGCGTTTTGTGCATGCCCGCGACCTTGTTGGTCGTGGCGCCGCGCTCGCCCGAGGTGATCTGGTTGGCGATATGCTTGGCGCGGTGGCGGATCTCGTTCTTTTTCTTTTCCGGCAGGTCGTCGCGCATGCCGAGCTTTTTCTCCAGCGATGCGCGCAGCGACTGGTTATCCAGGTTCTTTTCACGCGCTTCCTTGCGCTTCTGGTCGACGTGGGCTTCCATCCCCGCGTTGACGATCGCTTTCACGGCGGAGCCGCCCATCGCGGCAAGGTTGCCGACGCCGGGAATCAGGCCGAGCCCGCCGTTGACGATGTCCATACCGGCGTTCACGCCCTCCTGCACGCTTTCCGCCTTGCGGACCTTGGCGGCGTTGCGGGCGTTGGTCGCCATGCTGCGCAGCAGCTTATCGTTTTTGATCTTTTCCGCGTCGCCCGAGGCGGCGCGCTGTGCGGAATCCGAGGCGATCATGCGGCCCGCCCGCTCGGCGGCCAGGCGGTCGCCGGTGGCCTCGTGGCCGTGGATCGCGGCCTTTGCTGCACCTGCCGTGCCGGCGACCATCTGGAAGTAGCTGCCGTGCGCTTCGAGCTGGCTGCCGACGGCATCCTGTACCGCCTCGTTCTGGATGATCTGACCGGTCAGATTTTTGGCCGTGCCGAGCGCATCCGAACCCCAAGAGGCGACGCTGCCGGTGACCGACGCGGCCTTTTCCGCCGCCCCGGCATACTGGTCGGTGACGGTATCCTTGATATCCCTGGCGGTATCGACTGTGTTTTTCGCCGTGCCGATCATACTGCCGATCGCTGCGGCATGCCCCATAAAGGCACTGTCGTTGACAGCGCCCGCTTTTTCGCCAAAGCGGCCGAGCACGGCGCTTTCATCATCCCAGGTGGAGGCGAGGGTCTCCACGGTCGAGCTGAAATCATTGAACTGGTCGGTTGCCGCCAGCCCTGCGTCCAGCGCGTTGCCGCCCAGAGAGTCCCCTTCGATGTTGGAAGCTCCCAGGCGTCTGTCCACACGCTCCGGCGCCGGGGGCGGCGCGGGTGCCGGAGCCTGAGTCTGCGCCGGCGCGGGGGCGGCGGGGCGCCTGCGCTTGAACGGGTTGGACCATTTCGCCTGCACCGGTCCGGCTGCGCCCGCCGCAGCAACGGCGGCGGCTGCACCCGGGGTCGCGCCCGCGCTCGGATAGATGCTCTGCCCCATCGCGGCCATCCTGCCCTCGCGGTCGGCGCGGGCTTCGAGCACATGGTTTTCCAGCAGGCCGGAGCCGCGCGCTTCGCCGCGCGCCTGGCTGACAACGTGGCTCAGTTCATGTCCGAGCAGCGCCTGCCCGCGCATGGAAACCAGGTCGAGCTGGCCGGGCGCAAAGGCGATATGGCTGCCCTGCGCCAGCGCGTCCGCACCCGCATCCGCGACCGCCTGGCTCTCATACAGCTTGACGCCGGACAGGTCCGCGCCGAAGGCACTCTCCATTTTGGACTGGATCGCCGCAGGCAGGTCAACCGGCCGTCCGGCGCGCTCGACCGGAGACAGGTCGCTCACCCCGCGCAGGGGACCCTGCTGCGGCGCGCGGGCGGCTGCGGGGCGGCTGCGCGGCACGGTGCGCGCGGAAGGCTTGGCTTTCTTCTGATAGGTTTGCATAAACGTCACCCTTTTCTCGGTCGATGGGGTCTCATGCGGCGATGCTCCCGCCGCGCGGCAAGGCACGGTGCGGGAACGGTCGAAACGCGCCGAACGGCGTATCATTCTATTGTCATTATAGCATAGCGGAATCTGCGGGCGGTTTGCATGTTGTTACACTTTCGGGCCGTTTGTGCGCAATCGCTTAAAACCGGATTTCTTTTCAGGTACAATCAAAACAGCGGAGGCGGGAGCCTGCGCAAAACCGGTCAGGATATCAGACGACAACTGGTGGGGGCGTTCATCAATGAAGCTGGCGGTATGCACCGCACAGGCGGAGGAACAGGCCCGGCTGTGCGAATGGATCGAACAGTATTGCAGGCTGCGCAGCCTGCCTGCGGCCGTGGTGCGCATCAGCACGCCGCAGGAGCTGTCCCGACAGGCGCCTGGGGCAATACAGATCGCCTATATCGGTTTCGGCAGCAGTGCGGGCTTTTTAGCCGCCCGCGCGCTGCAGGAGCGCGACCGCGCCTGCCGCATCATCCTGATCGACGATACCACGCAGTATGCCATACAGGGGCTGCACCTGCATTTTGCGGATTTTATCCTGCGGCCGGTGGAGTTCCGCCATGTGGCGCGCAGCATGCGCCTGGCGCTGGAACGGTTTTGAGGAAAAGTACGGGGAGGGCTGGTCTTGCAGCACGCTTGGGTAAAACGCAGGCAGGCGCAGGCGGCCGCGCCGCCGGTTACGGAGAAGGACACGCGCCGCCAGCTCGCCTGGGCGGCGGGCAGCGAGTTTTTCTCTCACCGCGACCCGCTGTACCACATCACCGAAGACTTCCAGCAGGCCTTTGACGAGATCGGCCGCCGCCACGCGGCGGCGCTGGCAGGGGAGAGCGCCGGTGGTTTTACCCGCACGGGGCAGGCCGCGCAGCCGCCGCAGCGGGCGGGACAGCAAACCGGACCGGCGCAGGACGCGCAAAAGCCCGACCCGACCAACGCGAAGGACCTGTATCAGATGCGCTGGCCGGATAATCAGGATATGGTGCGGCGGTTTTCCGAAACGGCGTTCCAGCGCGGCACGCTGGCCGGCGCGGTGATGGCGGGGACAGGCAAAATGATGCTGGTTTCCTGCCTGAAGCGCACGGTCGGGCAGTCCCAGCCGGTCAGGGAGCAGCAGCGCCGCCTGTTCGAGGGCGGCTCGCAGCAGCGCGTCATCCCCGGACACGGACCGGACAACGTGGTGTTCAACCGCGGCTTTGCGGACAGCGCGGTCGGCCTGGTGGTCGATACGCTCGCGGACGCACGGCAGGTGGTGGAGTCCATGGCCGACCTCGCGGCTGGAAAAAGCGACATGGGCGCGGGCGGCGGCGCGCAGACGCTGCGCAGGATGTACCCGTTCCTGGACGACAGCCGCGAACGCGCGCTGGCCAGGCAGTACAGCGCCCGCCTGCGCGAGAGCGGCGACGACGGGGAGCGGCAGCTATTGCAAAACGCCTATGTGCGCGTGCAGGCGATGATCGGCAAAAAGGCGCAAATGCGCAATGAATTCATCAACAAGCTGCGGCTGATCGCGGACCGCGCGACCGAGGCCCTTACCTTATTTGAAGCCCCCGGCTTTACCGACGAGCTGGTACAGGCGGTCGAACAGGCCGAAGCGCCGCCCGAGCCGCCGGATCAGCCGGACGACAGCGCGCCGGAGCCGCCGCAGGACGGGGAGGACGGCCATGCAGCAGACTGAACAGAACGCCGCCAGAACGCCGGCGCATCGTCCCCTACAGGCGCAGGAGGACAAGCAGCGCCGCGGCGCTGCGCAAAACGAACAGCATACCCTGCGGCTTGCGCTGCAGGCCGTGCAGGCGGGCGTGCCGCTGACGCGCCTGCCCGCCGCGATGGTGCTGGCGCTTTCTGCACAGATGGGCAACAGCGCCCTGCTCGACCTGCTGGCGGGACAGGACAGACGGATCGAGCCGATCACGGCGCTGCCGCCACCCGACGCGGTGCGGACAGCGCCCAAGGATATCAAAACGGCGCCCGCCGCGGCGTTCGCTCCACCCGACTGGGCGGCGCTGCCCGCGGTGCAGGCCGCACCGGCCGCGCCCGACGGGCTGGCCGGACAGGGAGGTGTCCCTTTTGCAGGAGGATGAATGCCGCAGGCTGCTGGAAGCGCTGCTGCGCGACAGCGACGTACCGTGGGAGCGGAGCGGCGCATGGACGCGCTTCCGCTTCCGCGAGGGCGCGATGGTGTGGGAGCTTGCCTGCCGGTGCAGGCAGGGCGAGGTGCTGATCTACAGCCGCTACCCCATGACCGCGCGCGAACGGGCGGCGGCGCTCGAAGCCTGCGGCGAAGCGAACGGCGCGTTGACACGCGGCGCGATGTTCCTCCAGGGCGAAACGCCGGCCTTCCGCATCCGCGCCGACCTGGGCGACCCTTACGGCGCGCGCGAGCGGCTGGCGGAGGCGCTCGAATACAGTGCGGCGGTGATGGCGCGCTATTGGGGCGCGTTCCAGAACGCCTGCCGCGGCTGACCGTTTTTTGTGCGGGATCGGGTTTGAGAAATAAACCGGGCGACCCGAGGCCTGGTTTATTTCTCAAACGTCCGCGAAAATAGAAGCAGACCCAGTACAATTCAGAAAGGAGGGGAGCTTCACGACCGGCCCCCAGCCAACTACAATGGCGTGAAGCAAAAACATGGCAGAATATTTATCCCCAGGTGTGTATGTGGAGGAGTATGACTCGGGTGCGACCCCGATGCAGGGCGTCAGCACCAGCACGGCGGGTTTTGTCGGCCTGGCGGAGCGCGGCCCTGCGATCGGCCAGCCACAGCTGGTCACCAGCTTTGCCGACTACACGCGCATGTATGGCGGCTATCTGAGCAAGGCGGGCTATGGCGACGCACGCTATCTGCCCTATGCGGTCGAGCAGTTCTTCATGAACGGCGGCGCGCGCGCCTACATCATGCGCGCCGTGCCGGGCGACGCAAAGGCCGCCTCCCTGACGGCCGGCGCGCTGCGCATCACCGCGGCCAACCAGGGCGCCTGGGCGGAAAAGATGCGCGTGACTGTCGCGCCCTCCAGCAAGGCCAAGACCCAGGTGCTCGCGGCGGGCGGCGCGGACCTGACGCTCAAGAACGCGGACGGGTTCAACGCCGGCGACGTGGTCGAGCTGTTCGACGGCAAGACCGCCGCCTACGCGACTATCAAGAGCGTACTCGACAAGGTCGTCACCCTGGACGCGCCCTGTGCGCTGGCCGTGGCGGATACCAAGGTCGGCACGGACAAGTACATCCGCACCTGCGAAATCACCATCACCGCCCGTCTGGACGATACGGTGGAGGTTTTTGAAAACCTGTCCCTCAAGCCCGAGGCGCTCAACTACGCGCCGGTCAAGACCGCCAAGAGCGACCTGATCCGCGTGGAGGTCGTGCCGGTCAAGGCGGCGGCGCCCGCGCCGACGGCCAAGGAAGAGGGCAAGGAGAAAAAGGAAGCGTCCGCGGCGCCGGCCAAGGCGGCCGGCATCACGCCGTATGAGCTGTGCGGCGGCGCGGGGGACGAAATGGTGCTGACACTGCAGGGCGGCAGCGACGGCTCGGTGCAGAACGTCACACCGGACGCGTACATCGGCGCGGACGACGGCCCGGGCCGCCGCACCGGCCTGCAGGCGTTCCAGGAGAACGGCGTGGTATCCGTGCTGGCGATCCCCGGCGTGACCGCGCCCGAGGTGCAGGCGGCGCTGATCGGCTTCTGCGAGAACCGCAAGAGCTGCTTTGCCATCCTCGACGTGCCGATGGACCTGAAAAAGACGAACGACGTGGCCACCTTCCGCGATATGTACGACTCGACCTACGCGGCGATGTACCATCCGTGGCTGCAGATGTTCGACGCGGGCGCCAAACGCGCGGATTATTTCCCGCCCTCCGGCGCGATGGCAGGCATCTACGCCCGCAGCGACAACAGCCGCGGCGTGCATAAGGCCCCGGCGAACGAGGTCGTCCGCGGCTGCACCGGCCTGTCCTGCAATTACAACGTGGGCGAGCAGGATATCCTCAACCCGATCGGCGTCAACCTGATCCGCGCGCTGCCCGGCCAGGGCATCCGCGTATGGGGCGCGCGCACGATCAGCTCGAACGGGCTGTGGAAGTACCTCAACGTGCGCCGCCTGTTCATCTTCATCGAGGAGTCGATCAAGGCCAACACCAACTGGGTGGTATTCGAGCCCAACAGCGAAACGCTGTGGAGCCGCGTGACCCGCACGATCGAGACTTTCCTCGCGACCTGCTGGCGCGACGGCGCGCTGGCCGGCTCCAGTCCGGAGCAGGCGTTCTTCGTGGAGTGCGGCCCGACGACCATGACGCAGGATGATATCGACAACGGCCGTCTGATCTGCCAGATCGGTATCGCGCCGGTCAAGCCCGCTGAATTCGTGATTTTCCGCATCACGCAGAAGACCGCGACCGGCGAATAAATAAAGCCCACTGTTGGCAGAAAGGACGAACATAAATGGCAATCAACTATCCATATAGAGTATTCCGATACCAGGTCGAGATCGACGGCATCAGCCGCGCGGGCTTTTCCGAGGTTTCGGGCATGAGCTCCTCGGTCGATGCGGTCGAATACCGCGAGGGCGACGACCTGCGCAACACCCCGCGCAAGCTCGCGGGCCTGACCAAGTTCGGCAACGTCACCCTGCGCTGGGGCGTGTCCGACGATTCCGACTTCCTCGACTGGGTATACGCGGTCGCGCCGACCAACACCGCGCCCCCGACCGGCATGGTGCGCCACAACGTGACCATCACCCTGATCGACGACGCGGGTAACCCCGGCCCGTCCTGGAACCTGATCAACGCGTGGCCGGTGGGCTACACCGTACCCGACCTGAACGGCATGGGCGGCGAGGTCGCCATCCAGTCGCTCGAGCTGTGCCACGAGGGCCTCGAGCACACGCCGGGCGGCGTAGCGGGCGAGCCTTCCACGATCTGATAACAGCGCTCTGTTTTCGGCCTGCGCCCCGGCTTCCCGCCGGGGCGGCCGGAAGCGCGCGGGAGGCCGCTTCCCGTCAAGCGCCCGCGCACTTCCGACCCCTTTGAAGCGAAAGGAGAAGCTACATGGAGACTGAATTTGAGTTTGAACTGCCGCGCGGCTATGTGGACCAGAACGGCGACGTACACCGGCGCGGCACCATGCGCCTGGCGACTGCGGCGGACGAGATCCTGCCCCTGCGCGACCCGCGCGTGCAGCAGAATTCCGGTTACCTGACCATCATCCTGCTCTCGCGCGTCATCACGCGGCTGGGTACGCTCAGCAGCATCAACACGCGGGTGATCGAGAACCTGTTCACCATGGATCTCGCCTATCTGCAGGACCTGTACCAGCGCATCAATATGTCCGAGCTGCCGGTTTACAAGGTGACCTGCCCGCACTGCAACCAGGAGGTTGAGGTGCCGCTGGATTTTTTGTTGAGCTAGGACTGGTGCTGTATCCGCAGGAGCGCATGTATCAGGAGATGACGTTCCTGTCGTACTACCTGCACTGGTCCCGAGACGAGGTCATGCGCCTGAACCATCTGGAACGCCGCCGGTGGTGCAGGGAGGTCTCGGCTGTGAACAAAAAGCTCAGCAATACCGAGCAGAACACCTTTGAATTCCGCTGAAAGCAGGGAGGGAAAGCGAGATGGGCGTCACCTATCAGGAACCCTTTAAGGCTTTCCGCTTCCTGGTGGAGGTGGAGAGCGGCGGCGTGGCCGTGGCGGCGTTCGCGCATTTTTCCGGCGTGAAAATGACCGTTGACACCGTGCAGGCGCGCTCGGGCAATGACAACCGTGGCGTGCAGGACTATATCCCCGTGCTGACGCGCTTTGAGCCGGTCACGCTGACCAAGGGTGTGGTGGGGGATAACGATTTTCTGGACTGGCTGTTCTCCGCGGCCGCAGGGCCGGAGGCAGGGCCGAAGGGCGCGGGGCTGCGGCGCACGCTCAACATCGTGGCGCTGGACGACAAGGGCAACCGCGGCGTGACCTGGTCGCTCAGGGACGCGTTGCCTATCGGCTACGAGCTGACGCCGATGGACGGCGGGCGCAGCGAGGTGCTTTCGGAAAGCCTTACCTTTGCCATCACCGGCATGGAGCGCATCACGCACGAGCCGCCCCAGTCGGGATAATATGGCCAAACCGCCCAGACGGACAGCAAGGAGGTGTACTGCGGCATGGCGTATTTGTCGGGCGCTTATTTTGAGGTGATGCTGATCGGCACAGGCGCTGTGCTGGAAGGTAAGTTCACCTCGGTCTCCGGCCTGGATATGGAGGTCGAGTATGAGATTTTCAACGAAGGCGGGCTGAATTACCCGCGGTTCTTTTTCAAGCAGAACAAGCCGCAGGTGCTTGTGCTCGAACAGGGTACGGTGACCAGCGTGGATTCGGTTTCGCTGCTGATGAACATGTGCAACCTGGGCATGTCCATCCCGCTGGCGGGGACGGTCATCCTCAAGGACAGCTTCGGCACGCCCCAGCGCACCTGGTCGATCGTGGGCGCGTACCTGCAGAAGTATGTGGGGCCGTCGCTGGACAGCAACCAGGCCGCGCTGGCGGTCAGCCGGATTGAACTGATATACAATGGGTGCTGCTGATGGATTCAATTGCCGTAACAAAACCGGATATGGCGGTAGCGAAAAGGGACAGGCTGGGCCTGTCTCTATTTGGGCTGTTGTCGCTTGCGTTCGGTGACGAGATCCGCGCCCGCAGCGCCTGGCAGACCGGCCTGTACCGCGAGGAGCCGCTCGCGCTGCTGGAGGAGGGTGAGCCTGTCCCCGCCCATGCGCCGGAGCGGGAGCTGCATCTGGACGTGGACCTCAAGGTTGTGTTGGAAACGCTCAAGCAGGAGCGGCGGCAGGCGGATAAACGGCAGGCGCAGGCGGTGGAACGTATTTTGGAACGGGTCTACCTGCTCGAGCGCCGCGTCAGCGAGGCCGCGCCCGCGCAGGCGCATGTAAACGTGCGGTTTGAGCTGCCGCAGGAGCCAACGCGCGCGGCACGGCACGGGGCGGCAGGAGCCGCACCCGCGGCCGCACAGAGGCATGCGGCGGATACCATCCTGTCCGCGCGGGAAAGGTCGCTGGCTGCGGCCGTTCAGGCAGTTGCGGCTGCGGAAAACGCGCGGCAGGCCGCACGACCCGAGGGCAAATTGACGGATACGCCGCAGGCGGGCCGCACGGCCGCCGGAAAGCCGTTCCGCGCGCCCATCGGCAGGCAGGCCGCCGCCGCAGTGCGGCAGGCACGCCGTGCAGGGGCGGGCCGCGCGCGGCAGACCGCAGCGTACGGACAGACCGGACGGGCGCTTACCCCGCTCACACCGGTTTCGTGGAGCACAGCCGCCCCAGCCGGAGAAGGCTGGTCGCCCCGCTGGCAGGAGGAACATCCGGGCTTTGCCGCATCCAAAGGGATAAGGGGCGCGGAGAAGGGACAGCCCCTCGGCGGGAGCATCCTGCTGCCCGACCAACTCCGCTTACGCAGACAACGCGCGCTGGAGCAGGCGGAAGCCGCAGCGGTCCCGAGCGGCGTGCCTGCGCAAGAACAGACGCTGACCCATCCGCATGTCGCCGCGCAGGAGACGGACGGCGCGCCGCAGGACGGCGCCATGCGCCGGATGGTGCAGCGGCTGGACCGCGCGGTCGAACAGGCCGTGCGGCGGTCGGTGCAGCGGGAAGAAAACGGTGCGGGCGGCGGCACAGCCGCACCGCAGACGGTCCGACCGCCGGAGACGCCGCCGCGCGGCACGGAAGAACGGGAGCGTGCGGCGTTGTCCGAAAAAATGGACAGCAAACCGGCGCGGACGGGCGCGATACATAAGGAAAGCCGGGCAACTGCGGAATCCGGTAAGCCGGATGCCGTTGTGGATACCACCCGCGCGGCACGCCAAGCGGATACGGCTGCGGCCCAGACGGAACAATCCGCTGTAGCATCGCCGCAAAATGCGAGCCTGCGCCGCGCGGCAGACGGCGCGGATATTTTGTCGGACGCAAGGCCGTTCAAAGCGGACACGGCCGCGGCTCAGGCAGGGCAATCCGGCGCGGCGGCTTTGCCGCCGGAAATGCTGCTGCACCGCGCCGAAGCGCAGGAGCAACGGAAATACGAAGCGTTTTCTACCGAAAAGGATGCAAGGCCGGCGCAGGCTGGTTCGGCGGCAGATGCAGATAACCGGACCGCCGCTCGCGGCGAACCGGATGACGGCCGGAAAGCGCTCAAAACGGACAGGGGAGCGGCTCAGGCAGGGCAATCCGGCGCGGCGGCGCTGCAGGCAATGCTGGCAGGACGCGTAGCCAGCGACCCGACCGCGGCCGAAAAGGCCCTGCCTGGCGCAGAACCGCCGCAGGCGGCTCTGCCGCCGGAAACGCTGCTGCACCGCGCCGAGGGGCGGGAACGTCCCCTGCTTTCGCGGGAAACGGATGACGGGCGTTCTGCGCGCGGAGGGGATGAACCGCACAGCATGGCAGTCCCCGCCGCGCACCCATCACAGGAAAGGAGCGCGCCGCTCCAGTTGGAAACGGAGACGCGGGTTGCGCGGCGGGCGGCAGAGATTGCGATACCGGAGAAAGCCCAGACCCCTGAAATGCAGACAGGGGAAGCACAGCCGCCATCTGAAACTGATTTCCTAGGACAGGACGGCATGCCGCGGGCAAGGGCAGCCCAGTACACGCCTGACACGCCGGCGGAAGCGGCGGCGCTTTCTGCGGAGCCGCTGTTCTACCAAAAGGATGCGGCAGAAGCGGAAAAACTGCATATCCGGTCGGGACAACAGACAGCAAAGCAGAAGGAAGCGCGTTCCGCGTTAGACGAACGGCCGGCGCGGCCGCTTTCCGAACAGACAGCCGGACAGGAAACCGGAAAAGACCGGCGGGCCGAGTCGTCAGCCGTTGGGCGCAAGCCTGCCGGCGCGAATACCGCCGTACTGTCGGGCAACCGCACAGCGGAACGGCCGGCGCAGGCGGTACCACAAGCGGACGGCGGGAAATCGCCGCAGGCCGTGCCTGGCAGCCTGCGGCCAGCGCCGATCACAGGGATAGAACCGCCTGAGCCGCTGACATGGCGGGAGGAACGGGCGCAGACGGTACGGGAACCGGCAGCAGACGGAGACCGGACAGCCGCCGCATCCGCTCGCGCCGCGGGCGCGGCGGGACAGACCGATATCATGGCGGCGCCCTATACTGTACCGGCGGAGGCAGCCGAGCCTTTCCAGATACCGGCCGGACGCGGCAAAGCGGAGGAGCCGCGGTCTGCGCGGCCTGTCACGGGCGGCGCGGCGGGCGTTTCGCAGACGGATACCGGTCTGGTGTACAAGGTTGAGGGAGCGGCGCTGCCGGCCGCAGCGCAGGCACAGCCAGCCAGCCGCGCGGCGCAGGCAGCGTCACGCGGGACAGCCGCGGACGGGCAGGGGCAGACGGCGGGACAACCGCGCACGGTACTGCGCCATCTGGCCAGCCGCCTGCCGTCACACCCCATACAGCCGGTACAGACCGCGCTGATGCGGCCGCTGCCGGCGAATCAGATCGCGGCGGCGCGCCCGATGGCGCCGCTGTCCAATGCCCTGGCACAGCCGCAGGCTGCGTCTGCCCAGTTCGCGGCGGCGGACGGAAACGAGCTGTCCTACCTGCCCATACAGGCGGCGGAGCAGAAAACGGGCCGTGAAACGCCGCCCCAGGCCGGCGCGCTGCCCGAATGGGCGCAGCGCTTCCTGCAGCAGCCGCCCCGCGCGGACAGCCAGAACACGCACCGCTTTTCAGCGGCGCAGCAGCAGACGGCGGGGACGCAGCCGGGGCAGATCGAATGGACCGCGCCGGGCGCGATGCCGAAAGCCGCGCCGGTCATATTCCGAGAGAACCGGCAGCCGGAAACGCAGCGTCCTGCAGCCCCCGCCCGCCTGAGCGACAGCGAGCTGCGCCGCGCGGCGGACAAGGTGTACCGCATGATCGAGGAGCGGCTGCGGCGCGAGCTGCGACGCAGCGGAAAATAAGCAGAAAGGAGCCGGACGATGTTCGTTGGCGTACCCAACCCCAACATCCTGATGCCGCTGGAAAAAATGACGATCACAGTGACAGCAGGCGATGAAAAAGGGAAAAAAATCACCGTGCTCTATAATCCGGAGCAATATGTGCAGTCGCGCAGCGTGAACATGACCAAGGAAAACGCGTTCGGCGCAAACGGGCAGGAATCGCAGGTGCCGTCCGGCGACTCGGAAACGCTGAGCTTTACGTTGTTTTTCGATACCATGTCCGCCGGAGCGGAGGTGGGCGGCTCGCCGATCGACAAGGCCAAGTTTGCCGGCAACAGCCTGCTGCCCTCCGCGGCGAAGATGCTCGACGTGCGCGATTACACCCAGGAAATCTACAACCTGATGCGCTTTGATACCTCCATCCATTCCATCCCGCCGCTCAAGCTGGAATGGTCGTCGCTGCAGTTTTACGGATACCTGGCGCAGTGTACGCAGACCTTTACCAAGTTCAACGAAAAAGGCATGCCGGTGCGGGCGACGATGGAATGCGTGTTCCATCAGGTGACCAACCTGCTGGAAGACGCAAAAATGCACCCGTTTGAATCTCCGGACACCACCAAGTACCGCACGGTCGTGCAGGGGGACTCCCTGTGGGCGATGGCGGTCAAGGAATACGGGCAGCCCGAGCAGTGGCGCACGATCGCGTCGGCCAACGGCCTGTCCAACCCGCGCAGGCTGCGCTCGGGCGAGCGGCTGGTCCTGCCGGCGATCGACTGAGGGACCGGAAGGAGGCGGACGGCTTTGGACAAAGCGACCTATACCTACGAGGCGCTTCAGCAGAAATACGTCAATTTCATAACGCCCGCCCTGGAGGTCACCATCGGCAGCACCACTTATTCCAGCCGCGAGATCCCCATCCTCAACCTGGAGGTGGAGCTGAACGCGGACGGCAGCGCGGGCGGCTGCTCCTTCACCGTGGACAGCCAGTACAAGGCCGAAGCGAGCAAGTGGAAGAACGACTTCGACAAGTCGGTCAAGGTCGGCGCCAAGCTGGCCGTCAAGGGCGGCTATGTCAAGATGGAGGAGATCTTTTACGGCTATATCGACGAATATTCCTTTGTGTATAACGGCAACGAAGGGCCGCGCATCGAGATCACCGGCATCGACGGCCTGGGCTACCTGATGAGCATGCGCGAGCCGCTGTATGCGGGCCAGCGGCAGGCCAAAAACCTGGTGGAGGACATTTTGGGCAAAAGCGTGGCCAAGGGCTATGCCAAAAGCGCGACGGTCGGGCTGCTCTCCGGCTTCCAGAAGCTGAAAACGCCCATCATCAAGGAGCAGATCGACGACTGGAGCTTTTTGAACCTACTGGCCGGACGGTACGGGGCGAGTCTGTTTGCCGTGGATGGGGAACTGATTTTTGACGATGTGGCATCGGACACCAAGCCGCTGATCAAGCTGGCGGTGGGCGCGGGCCTGCGCAGCTTTACCAAACGCGTTTCGCTGGCGCATCAGGTCGGCAGGGTCGAGGTCTGGGGGCGGGACGTCAACCAGAAGCCCATCAAGGGTACGGCGGATACGGTCACCATCGGCGGCGCGGCGGAGCAGTCCGCGGCAAAGCTGGCGCCCGCCCTGCAGTCGGCCGTGCTGCGCGAATACAGCGAATACGCCCGCACCCAGGAGGAGTGCGAGCTGATGGCCCAGAACCGGCTCAACAGCATTGCGATGGGGCTGGTATCGGGCGAGGGGGCGTGCATCGGCATCCCCGAGCTTATTCCCGGCCGGTATATCGAGATCGACGGGCTGGACAGCAGCACGAATGGCAGCTATTTTGTCAGCCGCGTCAAGCATCGGTTTGACAGCGAGGGGTATTCCACCACGTTTGAGGTGAAAGGGGCGAAAACCAAATGAGTATAGCGGAACAGTTGGATTCGCTCTTTCGGGAAAGCGGCGCGGGGCTGCAGCGGGAAATGGACCGCCGCGGACCGATGCTCGCCAGGGTGACCAATGTGACCGATCCGGAGAAATTCAACCGTGTCAAATGCCTGCCGGTCGGGGCGGAAAACACCGAGGAGACCGACTGGTGCTATGTGACGACGGCGGCGGGCGGCATGGAGTACGGCTTTTTCTGGTTCCCGCGGGTGGACGACCTGGTCCTGTTGGATTATCTGGACGGGGATCCGCACCGGCCGGTTGTGATCGGACGGCTGTGGACGACCGAGGTCAAGCCGCCGTACATTATCGCGGACGGCAAGGTGCAGGACTACGCGCTGCGCACCCCTTCCGGAATCGAGCTGCTGATGCACGATGAGGAGGAAAAGCACAAGGTCACGCTGACCATGCCCTCGGGCGCGGCGCTGGTGCTGGACGACGAGGCGCAGAAGGTCGAGCTGCGGGACAAGGAGAGCAAAAACGCCCTGCTGATGGACCTGAAGGAAGGCGGCATCACCCTGCAGGCGGCGAAAAAGATTGAGCTGTCCGTGGGGAAGGCCGCGCTTACGATAGAGGAATCCGGCAACATCACGGCCAAGGGCGAGGGCAAGGTAGCCGTGCAGGGCGCGAACATCGAGGCCAAGGCCTCTGCCGGACTGACGCTCGAGGGCGGCTCGCAGGCCGCGGTCAAGTCGAACGGTACGCTTGAGCTGACGGCCAGCGGCAACACGACCGTCAAGGGCCTGATGGTCAATATCAACTGAGAGCGGGCGGGAAACCCCGCGCGGCGCGGGCCGCGGAAAGGAGCGGAAGCAAGTGAACGGCAAGGAGTTTTTGGGACGGGGACTGAAATTCCCCCTGCAGGTGGACCCGCGCACGGGCAAATTCGCCATGGTCGGGCAGGAGGAGGACATCCGCGAGGCCATCGGCATTATCCTGAATACCGTGCAGGGCGAGCGCGTGATGCGGCCCGGCTTTGGCTCCAACGTGATCGAATATACCTTTGCCGCCGCCTCCAGCTCCATGATGCAGAGCATCGCCTATGAGGTGCGCGAGCAGCTTTTGCTGCAGGAGCCCCGCATTGTGGACGTGGAGGTGGCCTGCCGCGAACTGAACCGGCTGACCGGCGCGATCGTGGTGGAGGTCAGCTATACGGTGCGCAGCACCAACAACCGCTATAACCATGTTTATCCGTTTTACCTGACGGAAGGATCGGAAGGGGGCAATGCGCTGTGAACACCCCCTCGCTGGACCCGCGCACGCTGGACGATCTGCGGCGGCAGGTCCGGTCGCTGGCCGCGGCCTACACGCCGGAATGGCGCTTTGAGGACGCGCAGGACGACCCGGGCGCGGCGCTGGCCGAGCTGTTCTGCCGCATGTTCGAGCAGACGGTTGACCGCATGAACTCCGTGCCGGAAAAGCTGTATACCGAATTCCTCAACCTGATCGGCTTCCGCCCGCCCGCGCCCGCGCCCGCGGCCGGCACGCTGCAGTTCACCGTGCATGAAACGGTGGAGGAGCCGGTGGCCGTGCCGGCGGGTACGCAGGTGTTCACGCCGGACGGACAGGGCGACAATATCGTTTATGAGACCGAGCGCGCCATCGAGGCCACTCCGGCGCGCCTACTGGATATCTACTATGCGGACGGCGCGGCGGACTGGCTGGAAAAGACCGACCTGACGCGGCCGCAGCGGTTTTTTACCCCCTGCGGAGACAACCTGCAGCGTCACCGCTTCTGGCTCAGCCAGCCGGACGTGCTGCGGCTGGACTGCCCGTGTACGGTGGAGCTGGAGCTGCGGCAGAGCGCGCGCTATCTGGAAGAAGAGAGCGCAAAGAAGCTGGCCGCGCTGCAGTGGAGCTATGTACACGCGGGCGAAAGCCTGCCGTTCGACACGGTGCGCGCGGAAAACGGCAGGTTGGTGCTGGAGAAGCGCAGTAGCCTGTCGATCGACGCGGACGAGACGGGCAGACGGTGTATCTGCTGCACCGGCCGGCCGGACGCGGCGCTGACCATCGAGGGCGCCCGCCTGCGCTCCGCACCGCTGGCGCGCTATCGGGCGGATACGCTGTTTTGCGGCGACCTGCCCATCGCGCTGCCGGAGGGCGGCTATTGCTTCGGCCGGCGGCCCATGCCCTACGCGCTGTTTTATATCCGGTCGGACACGGCGCTGACCAAGCGCGGCGCAACGGCTAACCTGCGGCTGGATATTACGCCGATCGTGGAGGAACCTCCCGAGCAGCCGCCGCACTATAACTTCACGCAGGCGATCATTGATAAAAAGGGCGCGGTCGAGCGCAAGCCGGACGACGCCTATATCTCCGCCGTGGTGTGGGAGTATTACAACGGCGCCGGCTGGCGGCGGCTGGAGACCGAGGGCGACAGGAACCCCTTCTCCTGCAGGCGGGACGGTGTGCTCGAGACCCGCTTTACCGTGCCGGACGATATTGCGCTGTGCGAGGTCAACGCCGAGACGGGCCTGTATATCCGCGCCCGCGTGGCCGAGGTGGAAAACCGCTTTTCCGACTATGCGCGCTGGATCGTGCCGTTCGTGCGCGGAGCCGAGCTGTCCTGGGCGTACGACGCGCTCGTACCCGCGGCGCAGTGCGGCGCGGAGAACAACGGCCGCCGCACGGTGGTCGAGGGCGCGGACCGCATCACCGACCTGCATCTATCCGCGCTCGAGTCGATGGAGCCGGCACCGCGCGCCATGTACCTGCGGTTCGACCATTCGCCGCACGCGATGCCGCTTTCCCTGCTGTTCGAGGTCGTCGGCCGCGTGCCGCTGACCGACAAGCTGGTGTGGGAGTGCTGCACGGGCGAGCGGTTCGAGGCGGTCGCGGCCGTCGACCTGACGGGCAACCTGCATCACACCGGACAGGTGATGCTGTACCTGCCCGAGCGCCTGCCGCGCGTTTCCCTGTTTGGGGCGGAGGGCTGCTGGCTGCGCGTCAGCCGCAGCTCGGGCTTCCAGGGGCCGGAGCCGTGCGTCGCCGCGGTGCGGCTGAATACGGTCACGGCGCGGCAGCTTCAGCGGGAGCAGGCCCTGTATTTCAACACCGCGCCCTATGACGCGGGCAAGACGGTCACGCTCCTGCGCACGCCTGTGGCCGCCTGCGAGGTGTGGGTGGACGAGGCAGGCGCGCTGCCGCTGGCAGATGCGCAGCACCTGGCCGAGCAGCAGCCCGAGGACGTGCGCCTGGAATGGGCGGACAGCGTGCTGACGCACTGCTGGGTGCGGTGGCGGCAGGTGGACGACTTGGCGCTGGCCGCACCGGACGCGCGCGCGTTCGTGCTCGACCCGTATGCGGGGACGGTGTCCTTTGGCGACGGGCGGCGCGGCCGTGTGCCTGCCCCGGGCGACCGCACGGTCTGCGTCCGCTATGTCAGCGGCGGCGGCGCGCGCGGCAATGTACCTGCGGGGCGGGTGAACGCGCTGGTCGGCGCGCTGCCCCGCATCAGCGGCGTGGTCAACATCACGCCAATGGGCGGCGGCACCGACCGCTTCCCGCAGGAGCGGATCGAGGCGGTCGGCAACAAGCGCCTGCGCCACCGCGGCCGCGCGGCGGGCGCGAGCGATTTTGAGGAGCTGGTGATCGAGGCTTTCCCGCAGGCGCTGCATGTGAAATGCTTTTCCGGACGGGACGAAAAGGGCGCCCGCGCGCCCGGGCATGTGACCGTGGTCGTGACCGGCGTGGACGACGGACCCGCCGCCGACCGGCTGTGCGACCGCATCTACGCCTTCCTTGCGGAGCGGTGCGGCTGCTGCCTGACCGCCGAGGGCAGGCTGCACGTCTGTCCGGCGACCGTGATCACCGTGAGCACGCGCATCACGGTCGAACTGGAGGAGCTCGACCGCGCGGCGGAGATCCAGCGGGAGATCATCCGCCGGATCGAAATGCTGATCGGCGATACCTGGCGGCAGCGCCGGATCGGCAGCCAGATCCGCACGGACGAGCTGTGGCGCGTGGTGCGCGATACGCCGGGCGTGCATACGATCGAGCGGATACTGGCCGAGGGCGCGTTTGACGAGGACGGCCGCGCGCGGCTCGTCCCCTTGGAACATGATGCGGATTTCCCGTATGCAGTGGTACGCAGTGGCGTGCATTATGTACGGGTGCGATAGAAAAACGGACCAGGAAAGGAGGGACGGCCTGTGCTGATCCCGCGCAAGCTGGACGACCAGCGCTTTGAGGATATCATGCACGAGGCGGTCGGCCGCCTGCCGTGGCTGTGTCCACAGTGGACCGACCACAACGCGCACGACCCGGGCATCACGCTTTTGGAGCTGATGGCCTGGTATAAGGAGATGCAGCAATACCAGATGGACCAGCTCACGCCCTCCCTGCGGCGGGGGCTGCTGGCGCTGGCAGGGGTGCGTCCCGCGCCGCCGCAGCCCGCGGTCTGCGCGCTGGAGGCGGCGGACACGCAGGCGCGGCCCGCACTCAGCCGCCTGACCAGCCGGCAGGAGGTGTGCTTTGAGCTGCTCGAGCCGGTTACGGCGCGCCGCACGGCGCTCGAGCGCGCACAGATCGAGCAGGAGGGGCGCGCTACGGACGTGGCCGATCTGCTGTCCGGCAGCATGGAGCTGCGGCCCTTTCTGTTCAGCGGGCAGAGCGGCAGCGCGCTGCGGCTGGGCTTTTCCGGCGAGACGGGCGGGACGCTGCGGCTGTGGTTCGACGTAACGCCGCCGCAGGGTGCGGCCCGCAACTCGTTCGACGCGGGGCAGGACCCGCCGCGGGACATCGCGTGGACCTTTGAGGGGGCGGCGCAGGTGCGGCCGCTCTCCGATGAAACCTATGCGTTCAGCCGGAGCGGTTATGTGCGCCTGGCCGCGCCCGCGGACTGGCCCGCGGATGCGGACGGCCTGCGCTGGCTGCGGCTGACGCTCATTCGCGCGGGCTGCGAGGAGCAGCCGCGCCTGTGCGGCGTGTCCGACCGCCGGTATCAGGCGGCGCAGCAGCAGACCCGCGCCCGCAGCCACTGGTTCACCGTGGAAGCGGGGGCGGGGCAGCGGGTCGCGCTGGAGGACGCGCTCGCGCGCACGGCGGAGCTGGCCGTGTTCCTGCGCACGGCGCAGGGGCTGACCCAGCTCGAGCAGTATCAGGAGGAGGACGGGGCGCAGGGGCGCACCCTGCTGCTTGATGCGCAGGCCGCGGCCATGGATGGGGCGGCCAACGTGTTGGTGGTCTGCCTGGATCCGGTTCGGGTACACGATCTGCTGTTCGATACCGTGGGCCGGCCGGGGGAGGAACTGTACCTGAACCTGGACGGCCAGACCGTGCTGCCGCAGCGCTTTGGCCTGCTGTGCCAGACGCTCGAGCCGGACGGCGCGGTCCGTCCCGCGGTGTGGCACTGTGTGGACGACCTGTATGCCTGCGGCCCGCGCGATCGGGCGTTCACCTACGATCCGGTGCGGGAGACGGTTTCTTTCGGCAACGGGCGATACGGCGCGATGGTCGTGCCGGGCAAGGGGGCGGTGCTGGTGATGGACCTGACGGTCTCCCAGTGCGGCATGGGCAATATACCGGCGAACGCGGGTTTGTATTTCGAGGACGGCGGCCAGCCGGCCGGCAACACCGCCGCCTGCGGCGGGCGGGACGGGGAATCTGTGGCCGAGGCGGGGCAGCGGCTGCTGCGGCAGCTTTGCCATACCGAAAAATGCCTGTCCGCCGCCGATTATGAGGAGCAGGCGCGGCGCACGCCCGGCCTGCGCGTCGCGGCGGCCAGGGCGCTGCCGGATTATGACCCGCAGGCGCCCGTGGGTGCGCGCGGGCGCGCGATGGTGACGGTGGTCGTGATTCCGGCCTCCGAGGAGAAACGCCCTGCGCCGGACGCGCGTTTTCTGGCGGCAGTGAACCGCCGGCTGGAGCAGCGCCGGACGATTGGCGTGCGCACGCAGGCGATCGGCCCGCGGTATGTGGACGTGGATATCGCCGTGCAGCTGCGCACCAACGGCACGCTGGACCGCCGTGCGGTGGAGGACGCGCTGGAAGCGCGGCTGTCGGCCGCGCGCGCGGATATCGGCGCGCCGGTGCGGCGGAGCGACATGCTGGCGCTGGTGCAGAAGCTGCCCGGCGTGCTGGAGGTACAGCGGCTGGAACTGCGCGGCGCGGGGCCGGACGCGTATCAGACCGCGGCGGGCGATATCCGCGTACCGCCGGACGGGGTCGCCGTGCTGCGGCGCGCGGAGGTGGAGATCGGCCGCATATAGCCGCCGGTCTTCTGTAAAGGAGGGAAAACGTGAGCGCCATCAAGGATCTTATGACATTATGCTGCCGCGAGCAGTGGCAGAATGGGCTGTTCCACCATGTGGCGTGCGAGGGCGACGCGCTGGTGCTGCCGCCTCCGCACCACGCGGGCGCGTTCTGCCTGCCGCCCGTGGACAGCGGGGAGAAGGGCTTTGCCTGGAGCCGGCTGATCGTGGATGCCGTGCTGCCGCAGGACTGCGGGCTGCGCATCTACACCCACTGCGCGGACGCGCCGGACTGGGCCGCGTGGGAGGAACTGCAGGCCGCTTTTGCCGCGCCCGGGGAGGACGATCCCCTGCCGCTGCTGCGGCGCTGCTACGGCGCGCCCGAGCCGCCCGGCACGGACTGCTGGCTTTCCGGCGCCGGCCGCTACCTGTGGATCGCCTTCGAGCTGACGGCGACCGGCGCGTGTGCGCCCTCCGTCACGGCGCTGCACCTGCGCATGGGCGGCGACCATATGATCGACTACCTGCCGTCGATCTATCGGGGGAACGACTTCACCCAGCGTTACCTTTCCATTTACAACAGCATGTTTCAGGATATGGAGGACGCGGTGGAGGCCCTGCCCCGGCAGCTCGACGCTGCGGGCGCTTCGGATGCGATGCTGGGCTGCCTGGCGCAGTGGGTGTGCGTGGAGCCGGGGGAAAAGGACGTGCGCGCACGCATCCGTACCGCGCTGGACGACTATGAAGCCCTGTACACCGTGGCGGGCGTGCGGCGCAGCGTACACCGCCTGACCGGACGGGAGCCGCTCATCATCGAGCATTTCATGGTGGACCCCAATCGGGCGGAGTGCCGCAACCCCGCGCTGTACCGCAGGCTGTACGGCGACGACCCCTACCGCTTTTTTGTCCTGCTGGACGAGGACGCCTTTGCCAGCCGCGACCGGATGGAATGGTTTCTGGCGCGGATGCAGGAACTGATCCCAGCGGGGATGTCGCTCGAACTGGTGCTGCTCAAGCAGTGCGTGCAGCTTGACTGGCACACCTACCTGGGCATCAACTCGCGCGTGGGCAGCTATGTCCCCGCGGTGATAGACGAAAACGTCACGATTCATTATGATACAACGATCGGAGGAGCCACAACATGAGCAATGCTGATTTTTTCCCCATGGAACGCAACCGGTATTTTTACGGAAAGCTGTTGACCGTGCGCGATTTTGAGATCGAGCAGCGCTACAACCGCAGCAAAACCCAGCTGTTCAACCGGCTGCGCTTCGGCGCGGGCGTGGTGTGCGGCCTTGGCGTGGCAGCGAGCGACGATACGACCCTGCTGATTGAGAGCGGCATGGCGCTGGATTATCAGGGCCGCATGATTGTGCTCGAAGAGCCCATGCTGCGCAAGCTGCAGATGATCGAGGGGCAGGAGACGCTCCTCGGGCAGAGCACCGGCTACCTCTGCATGGCCTATGACGAGACCGATATCGAGCCGGTCAACGCAGTGGGCGCAGATACAGGCGAGAGCCGGCAGTTCAATATGACGCGCGAGGGCTGCCGCGTGTACCTGACCGCCCAGCCGCCCGCCTACCAGGGGCTGCTGGAAGCCGCCGGCCGCGAAAATGTGACCGTGCTGTACGCCTCGAACGAACTGACGCTCGTGCTGAGCGTGCCGTCCAACGTGTGCGGCGGGCAGGAGTTCGAGGTGCAGATGCTGGTGGTCAAGAATGAAAAAACGCCGCCCGTCCATTTCCGGCTGGACGGCGAGAGCGCGTTCGTCGAAAGCGAGAACGGCCGCGTGTGCATGGAATTCAGCGAAAGTCCGGAGGAAAAGCGCCGCGTGTATACGGCGGCTTTCACACTCCGCGCCCGTCAGCTCCGCGATGTGGACAGCAAGCTGTTCCCCTCCGGCGGCGAGCTCGATCTCGAGCTGGGCAGCCACCGGTATAAGAACTACATCGAGGTCGAGGCCGGCGTACACCTGTGCAGCGACCAGGCGGACCTGGACGCGCGCGTGCGCACGGCGGACAATCTGGACCGCCGCCTGCTCGGCCGCGACATCCCGATCTACCTGGCAAAGCTCGAGCTGATCAACTCCGCAGGCGGCGTGTTCCTGAGCGGCGTGACCGACCTGCCGTTCGGGCAGGCGCTCGGCCGTCAGGCCGGACAGACCGGCGGGGGCGGCGGGCCGCAGGCGGTCACGACCTCGGTGCGCAGCCTGGAATACTGGCAGAAGCCGGATGTGAAGGCGGTCTATCAGGCGGCGACCGGCGCGCTGCATTTTGACTTCGGCATCCCCTCTCCGGAGCAGTACGACTACTCGGTCGCGCACGGCACGGTGGACCTGACCCTGCCGGGCGGCATCCGCGTCAACAGCCGCGTGTATTCGGACGAGATCGCGCACGGGCTGGGACCGGGCGCGGTGGATATTCGCCTGAGCGTGGAATTTGAGGACAAGGCGAGCGGTGGCGAGACCGCCCTGCTGTACGGCAGCAGCGAGGTGTTCAAGGGCAAGAATGCGCCGGCCGCGCCGCCCTGGGCGGAGGCCGCGGCGCTGGTCTATCCGGAGCGCGGCACCATGCGCATCGGCCTGTGGCTGCACGACAGCGTGGACGGCAACCGCCTGACCGTGCATTACTTCGCGCAGAAGCCCGAGCGGGACACCAGCCGCATCCTGGCGCAGCGCAAGGTGAGCATCAGCGTCACGCCGGAGTTTTCGCGCGTGAGCTGCCGCGGTACGCTGCGCTTTGAGGCCGATGTGGTCGGCAGCGAGGATAAGAGCGTGCGCTGGCAGGTGCGCGAGGAAAACGGCGGCGCGATCGACCGCAACGGCATCTACCAGGCGCCCGAGCTGGCGGGTACCTATGAGATTGTCGCCACCGCGGGCGTGGACGAGAGCGTGACGGCGAGCGCGTTCGTCATCGTGGAATAAAGCAGGATAACGGGAAAGGAGGGCGCGCATGGAAACGGTGATGGTGCGCGGGCGGTATAAGATCGTCCGCGTGTTGGAGGCGGGAGACGATTATGCCTTTGCGGAGGCCGTGGATATCACGGAGCGCGAAACCCCTGTGCGCCTGCTCAATATCTATGAGGGGGCGTGGCTGCCCATCTATGCGCGGATCTTCTCCGAGATAAAGGACTGTCCGGCCTTCTGCGAGGCTTTTCTGGCGGAGGAGAGTCTCGCCGCGGTATTCCGGCCCTGCGGCGGCGTGCCGATCGATCGAGTGTTTTACCGCGGCGCGGAGTGGTCCTGGCGCGACCGGCTGGCCTTTGCCGAGCAGCTTCTTCACCAGGCGCTGCTGCTGGCGGACCTGCCGCCGGCGGTCGGCTGTGCGGCGCTGCTGTCAGATAACGTACGGGTGGACGCGGGGGAAAAACGCATTGCCCTGCGCTTTCGCATCCGCCCGATGGAGGAGATGAACGCGCGCGAGCTGGCGCTGCTGGCCTCCGACCACGCGCGCAAGATACTGGCGCCCCGCTTCCGGCAGGGGGACGCGGAGCGCGCGTTCTGCCGCCGGCTGGAACGGGGGGAGTTCCTGTCCATCGTTCCGCTGTATGCGGGCTGGCATCGGGCGGTGGAGGAAATTACGGCGGAATACGAGGCGCTCGACCAAAAAAATGCGTTCAAGCGCTGGTTTGCGTTCCTGTGGAAAAACATAAAGAGGTCGTTCAGACGAAACCGGAGGTAAGGCTGTGGGTGCGGCACGAAACAAGATATCATTCATCATCATCGGCATATTGGCCGCGTTTGTGCTGGCGCTGTTCTTCCAGCCGCTCGCGGCGGACTGTCTATCTGTGCTGGTCAACGGCTGGGGGACCGAACGGTATCTGGCCGCGTCGGCAGGGGAAGAATCGGCCGCGGCGGTCAGCCGGATGGACGACGCTTTCCGCCTGACGACCGGCACGCTGGACGGACGGCGCACGGGCGAGCGGACCGTACGGCTGCCGGTTTCAGCGGCGGACTGCACGGTCGCGGGCCTGTATCCGGCGGCGGACGGGGCGGTGTGGCTCGGCGTATATGAGCGGGCGGACAGCGCAGCGCAGAACCTGTCCGTTTACCGCATCCCGACGGACGGGGAAGCGGAGCGCCTGCTCGTGTATCCCTGCACGGGCGCGGCGACAGGGCAGGGTACGTTCCTGTCCGGCTTCAGCGAGCAGGACGGTGCGGTGCAGTTTGCGCTGGTGGATGACGGCATGGCGCAGATATACCGCTGCGGCGGCGCGGGAAGCGGCCTGCAACAAGGCGGGCTTCTGCCCGCCCACGGCGCGTCCGCGGCTGCGGTGCTGGCGGACGGGACGGCCGCGCTCGGCGGCGCGGGGTGGCTCGAGCTGGACGGGAAGAGCGTGGACTTTTCCCTGGACAACTGCATAGTGACATATTTGACACAGGTTGGCACGGGTCTTTTTTACATAGACGGCGCCAGCCTAAAGGTGTTTTATTGCGACCTCGCCGGAACGGCGTGTGCGGAGGTGTTCGACCTCGGGCGCAGCGCGGCGCTGGACGGGCTGAACAGCCTGTCCTTCGGCGGGGACGGCAGCGTGCTGCTGCTGCGGGACGGGCGCACGCTCGAACGGGTGACCGAGAGCCGCGTGGATTCGCTGAACGGCCTGCTGTACCGCTCGGACGCGGCCAGCATTGCGATACTGGCCGGTCTGCTGCTCGGCTGGCTGCTGGCAACGGCGCTGGTCTGGTACCTGCTGTGCGGCCGGCGGCACAGCTTCCTGCCGCTGGCGGTCGGCGCGGGCGGCGTACTGGCCGTGTGCGCGCTGGCGGCCGGCACGTTGGCTGGCGGCCTGCTGGTCGGGCCGATGGCGCGCGGCAATCTGGTGCGAGAGGTGGAAAGCGTGCTGGCAGGCGCCGCGGTGATAGCGGCGGACAGCGGCGCGCCGGACGAAGAACTGCCCGCGCAGATCGAGAACAGCCTGAGCGCTCTGTCCTCGGGTGATTATGCGGCGGTAACGGCCGCGGTATACGAACAGAGCGGGGACGGCTGGCTGGTGCGCGGCGGCGCGCTGCCGGCGGGGAGCAGGGCGGCGCTTTCGCCGGGCTTTTCCGAAGCGCTGGCGCGGCAGGCTGTGTCAAACGGCAGCGCCTTCTCGCAGGAGGGAGAGGTGTTCCGCCTCTGCCTGTATCGGGAGGGGAAAGCGATTTTCCTGACAGCGGCGGGCGGTGCGCTGGGCGCGCGGCTGGAGGAAAGCACAGCGCGCAGCATATCCGGCCTGTGGGCGGGCATCGCGCTGCTTTGGGCGGCGGCGGTGATCGTGCTGCTGCTGGTCGGCCGGGGGCTGGGCCGCGTCAGCCGCGCGATGGAGCGGCTGTCCGGCGGGGACACAGCCGCGCGGCTTTCGCTTTCCACCGGAGACGAGCTGGAAGGGCTGGCCGCGTCGTTCAACAGCATGGCGCGCGCCATGCAGCGGCAGGAGGACAATCTTGCGGGGGTGATCCGCGCCTATCTGCGGTTCGTACCCGAGCATGTGCTCGCCCTGTTGGGCAAGGACTCGGTTTTGGAGGTTGACAAGCGCACGTTCGCATCGCGGCGCATGTCCGCGATGCAGGTATGGTTCGAGTTCCCAGGACGGGTATACGACAACGCCACGCGCGCCCTGTTTGAAAGCATCAACGAGGTGATCGAGCGCACGGCCGCGATCGTGGCGCGCAAGGGCGGCACGGTGTTCAACTTTGCCTACAATGGCTATGACGTGGTGCTGGGCGGCGGCGAGGCTGACGCGGTCAGCACGGCGGTGGCCGTGCAGCAGGAGGTGCTCTCGCTCAACGAACAGCGCGCGATCGACGGCCTGCCGACGGTCACGCTGCGCATTGCGCTGGACGTGGGCGAGGTGATGATCGGCGTCGTCGGCGACGAGAACCAGATGGAGCCGGCCACGATTTCCGCCAGCTTTACCACCGCGCGCCACCTGATCGGTCTGGCAGGGCGGCTGGACGCGGGCATCCTGTGTACGGAAAACGTGATCGCCGGTGCGGCGGGCTATGGCAGCCGCTATATGGGAAAAAGCCGCCAGGGGGATGGGCTGCTCCGTGTTTACGAGATATTCGACGGCGACCCGTACGGCGTGCGCCGCGGCAAGGAGACGACCGGCCGGCAGTTCTCGCAGGGCGTGTTCGCGCTATACAGCCATGATTTTGCCGCCGCCAAGCGCATCTTCCTCGAGTTGGTACACGACCACCCGAGCGACGGCGGGGCGCGCTATTACCTCTACCTGGCCGACCGGCTGGCCGGCCGTCCGGAGCAGGAGGTCAGCCTGGAATATGAAATATGACGGGAGGGCTGCACGATGGGCTTGACACAGCTTGACATCATCCGCAAACAGATCGAATCCACGGTCAAAAACCGCGCCGCGGGCGAGGCGGCAAAGCTGCGCCGCAAGACCAGCCTGATCGGTGAGATCAGCCGTCTGGCCGGCAGGGCCAACAGCACGATCGACGGAGCGGGGCGCGATGCCGCGCGCCGTCGCGCGGGCAGGCAGCCGGAGGAACTGGAGGACGACGCGGCATGGGAGGCGCCGGACGAGGGCGCGCCGCCGTACACCTGCGCGGACGGCTACGTCCGCCGCTCGCCGGAGCAGACGCTTTACACCCCGCCGGATTACCGGCGCAGGCTGCTCCGGCGGGCGGCAGGGCTTGCGGCGGCGGTGGTGCTGGCGCTGGCCGCGCTGTGGGTGCTGGTCCATTATTCGGTTTTGAGCATCTGAGAGAGTATGACGTGTAACAGGGGTACACGCCTGAGGAGGAACACATTTTGCTGAGCCATTTGCTGACACAACTGCTGCGGTCCTTCGGGATCTTTTTCCGCACGATCCGTGCGTTTTTCACCCGCCGTCTGGTGGGGCTGTGGGCGCGTCTCAAACGGCTCACCAATTTTTCGCGGCAGGCGACCAAGGTGGCGGCGGACTCGCTGCAGTCTGCCGCCGCGATCGCCAAAAAGCCGACCTCGCGCGGCGATTATGTGGAGACCGGACGGCTGTTCATCTCCAAAAAATTTCTGCTCACGCTGGCGGTCGGCGTGATCGTGCTGGCGCTGCTGGCGTATTTCGTGGCGTGGCCGTTCCTGCTGAGCCATTTCTTCACCGCGCATTTTTATGTGGAGGACCGCCGCATCGAAAGCTGGACCGGCCGTGTGGTCGTCTATTCGGATGCGGAGAAAACCCTCCCCCTGTACGAGGGACGGCTGGAGGACGGTCTGCTGCAGGGCCAGGGCAAGGAATACGACGAGGCGGGGCTGCTCCTTTACGAGGGCGCGTTCGCAGACGGCCGCCGCGAGGGCAAAGGCACGGCCTATGAGGCGGGGCTTCTGCTGTACGAGGGCGAGTTTTCCGCCGGGCGCTACGAGGGAGAAGGGACGCTGTATCAGGGCGGCGTGCTGCTGTACGAGGGAGGCTTTGCCGGCGGCGTGCAGTCCGGCGAGGGTACGGCGTATTACGCAAACGGCGGCGTGCAGTATAAGGGCGCGTTTGCGGACGGCCTGTATGAGGGCCAGGGGACGGCATACGACGAGCAGGGCGTCAAGCGATACGAGGGCGGCTTCGCGCAGGGACTGTACAGCGGCGAAGGCAGCCTGTATCCGGCGGAAAACGAGCGTATCGACGCAGTATTTGCGGACGGCGCGCCCGACGGCTCGATCCAGTGGTACAAGGCGGGACGGCTGTATTATGACGGCGAGGCGGACGGCACGGTCCCCATGGGCTTCGGCACCCTGTACACTCAGAGCGGCAAGACCGCCTATGTCGGCCAGATGGCGAACGGCACCGTGGACGGCGCCTGGCTGGTGACGCTGACCGCGGAGGAGTTCCGCGAGGCGCTCGGCGAGAGCAGCACGGCCGACTACGACAAGGTAAACGGCGGCTTTGTCATCAGCTCGCCCGTCATCGGCCTGTCCGCGCTGTGCAGCTACCAGACCGCGGACAGCGAGCCGGCAGTGCATACGGTCTACCTGTCCGCGCCGCGCGAATCCCGCTTTGCCCTGCTGCCGGGGCAGGCGAACGTGACGCTGGACGGCTGGCCGTCTCCCGCGGTAAGCACGCGGCAGTACAGCAAGACCGACGGCGTGAACCTGTCCGCGGGCTCGTATGCCAGCGAGATCTATGCGCTGGACGGCTGCAACGCCGAAGTGCTGCGCAAAAACGACCAGGCCGTGCTGGTACGCTGGGCGCTGACCACCGCCCTGCCGGCCGCGTCGGATGCGGACGCTGCGGCGGAAGCGGAGGCCGCGGCCAAGGAGCAGGCACAGCTCGAGGCGTTCCTGGCGTCGCTCGACCGGATGAACGGCACCGGCGCGGTGCAGCAGAGCGCGGAAAACCCGTATTACGGCCAGGCGGACGTGAGCGGCGCGTTTTCCGGCTGCGCCACCGCGTCGGACGCGGCGCGCGCGGTTGAGGCGATGCTGGACTATTGGGAGAACGCGGAGCAGCGCGCCGCGCTCGAGGGCAGTCTGACGCGCACGCAGGAGCTGCTGCGCGACGCGCAGAACGCGCAGGCGAGCGGCACGGGCAGCGCGGACGCGGTATCCGCGCTGCAGAGCCGCCAGACTGAACTGAACGGTCAGATCAGCGCCTGCACTACCGAAATGGCCAAGGCCGCGATGGAAGCGGCCGCCGTGGGCGGCGGCGACCCCGCGCTGTACGACCTGAGCGGGCTGTCCGTGCTGTTCGACCCGACGACGCTGCAGGTCAACGATCTGGCGCTGGTGGCGGCTGCTTATGTGCAGGCCGGCGGTGATGCGGACAGTGGCGACAGTGCGGCGGACGACGCGCGCACACTGGCGCTCAAAACGGCGCTGGCCGATCTTGCGGCGGCGTACAGCGGTGTAAGCAGCGCGCGGTCCGCCTATGAGCAGGCCGCGTCCGCGGCATCGGACGCGGCGGGCGCCTATGCGATGGGTACGGGCAGCAAGACGGACTGGTACGACGCGCTCTCCGCGCGCGCGGACAGCCAGACCGCGCTCTATCAGGCGGTCGGCGCGTTCACCCGTCAGGTCAATACGCTCAACGAGCTGACCGGCGGCTGGGTATCGCGCACGCAGGGCTGGCTGGCGGAGGCGCTGCTGCCGCTGTACGATACATCCGCACAATAACGGAAAGGAAGTGAACGGGCTTGGCTGATTATACTGCCATCGTCGAGGCAGGCAACGCCGTGGTGGAACTGCTGCGCGACAGCCTGACTCCCGAGCCGCTGGGCAACCGAGAGCTGATCGCGCTGTGCTCTCCGCATGAGAGCGAGAACAACCAGCTTACGCTGTACCTGTATCATATCGAGGAAGAAAACCAGAACATGACGAGCGGCTATTACCAGATGGACCAGAACACCCAGCGCCGCACGGCGGCGCAGTATACCCTGCGCTATCTGGTGACCGCCCATTCCAAAGCGCCGGCGCAGCTCCGGCAGGCCGACCAGCACCGCATCATCGGCGCGGCGATCCAGACCCTGCGGGACAATCCGGTCGTGCCGCAGCGGTACCTGGCCGGCTCGCTCGCGGAGGAGCGCGCGCAGCTCCATCTGGCGGTGGAAAAGGTGCCGCTCGAGCAGCTGCTCAAGATCTGGAACAATACCTCCAAGGAATACAAGCTGTCCTTCGTGCTCATGGTCACCGGCGTGACGATTGCCTCCCGCCGGCAGCGCCGCATCACGCGCGTCACCGATTTCGAGGTCGCGATCGATCCGGAGACGCACGAGGGCCAGGTGCAGCGCCGCGTGAGCGCGGTGCTGCGGCTGCGGGACGGGTTTTTGGGTACGCCGGTCGAAACCAGCGGCGCGCTGTTCCGCGTGGACGGCGCGCCCAGCCAGCCGCAGGCAAAGCCGGGCGGTTATCGGGTCTGGACCGGCCTGCCGGCCGGTCGGCATACCCTGTCGGTCAGCCTGCGCGGCTTCCAGACCGAGGAGCTGGTCATGGATATCCAGCCGGATGCGGTATGGGAAGGCAGCGCCGACCTCAAGCCCGGACTGGGCTATCCCTTTGGCAAGGACGCGGCCACGGTGCGCCTGACCGTCACGCGCGGCGGGAGGCCGCTGGCGGACCAGCCGGTCTGGCTGGCGGCGGCCGAGCCTGCGCCGCTCAAACTGGCGCAGGATAAGGCGGAGCAGGGCGCGCAGACGCTGCGCCTGTTCAGCCGGGGCGCGGCGGACGCGCTGCCCGTGCCGGGCGTGTTCCTGCTTGAGGAGAAAGAGTCGCCCGAGCTGGTCCACCTGCAGGCGGTCGAGGGGGAGGAGGGCCGTCTGGCCGCGCCGCTGGCGCACGCGCACACGCGCGGCAGGGCGCTCCTGCCTGCGCAGCAGTACCGCACGGACGGTCAGGGCCGCATCAGCGTGATGCTGCGCGAGGCGGTGCGGCTGGCCGTGTTCTGCGGCGGCAGCATACAGTATGCCGAGCCTGTCACGAACGGGGAGCAGGCGGTCACACTGCGGTTTGAATAAGGAGAAAGAGTATGGCAAATCCAGTTGTCAACACAGCGGTATGCACCTGTTCGTTCGGCACCGTGCCGATGGTGCTGCCGGTCACTTCCCAGCAGACGGTCACGATGGGCGGCATGCCCGCGGCGACCATTATGGACAACAAATGCACGACCTTCGGCATGTGCGCCTGTCCGGCCAATCCGGCGGTCGCGGCGGCGACCGCCGCCGCGCTGGGCGTGCTGACGCCCAGCGCCTGCATACCGGTAACGGTCGCGCCGTGGACGCCCGGCGCGCCGACCGTCACGGTTTGCGGCAAGCCGCTGCTCAATAACACGAGCAAGCTGATGTGCCAGTACGGCGGCGTGATTCAGGTGACGATGACGCCGGCGGTAACGGTCAAAACACCGTAAAAGGAGGGGACGCGATGCGGGCGGAGGAGATCCGGCCGGTCGACCTGACGACCGGCGCGGGGTATGACAGCCAATGGACGCTGATGCGCGACCTGTTCGTGTGGCTCGACCTGCGGCTGTACTATTTTTACGCGCACCATCAATGGCTCGGCCCGGCGAGCGAGATGAAAAACATGCTCGGGCTGGTGGTGACGCGCGAGGAGTTCGAGCACCAGCTTGCCCGATCCGCCCAGATGGGGCTGGAGGAGGAGCTGGAGCCGGAGGAGAGCGCGCAGCTCGGGGAGGCGCAGGCGGCGATCGCCCTGCGGCTGGGGCGCACGGGCGGGGCGGATATCCCGCTGCTCCGTCTGTTCGAGCGCTGCGGTCTGGATGCGTTCGAGCAGAACTGCGTGATATTGGCGTACGCGGCTGTGCTCGACCGCAAATATGAAAAGCTGCTCGCCTACCTGCAGGACGATATGACCCGCAAAAGCCCGGGCGCTGCGCTGGCAGTGCAGCTTTTCCTGCCCAAGGGCGGCGATATGGAGCAGTATCTGGCGCGGTTCGCCCGGCCGGGGCGGTTTTCCCGCCTGTTCGAGCCGGACGCGCTGGCGCGGGGCGAACTTGTGCTGCAGCCGCTGACGCTGGAATACCTTTCCGGTGGGGCGATCGCGGACCGGCAGGGCTTGACGGTCTTTGACGGGGCGGCGCGCCGTCCGGACGGCCCGCTCATCGTGCAGGGGGAGGCCGCGCGGCGGCTGGACCGCATGATGGAGGAGCGCCTGCCCTGCGTACTCTGCCTGTCCGGCGGGGCGGGCAGCGGCAAGCGGTTCCAGATCGAGCACCTGCTGGCGCGGCACCGGCAGCGCGGCGTGTTTGCTGATCTGGAAGGGGAGGACTGGCGCGCACGCGCCGGGGAGGCCGCGCTCGCGGCCTGCCTGCTGGACGCCTACCTGTGCTTTTACCATCTGGATCGGGAAAACGAGGCGGGCGACCGGACCGCCGCACCGCAGCAGTTAGTGGACGCGCTCTGCGCCATGGAAACCGGCAGGGACCGCCTGTTCCTGCTGTCGCGCCTGCCGGTGCGGGCGCGGGTGCAGCGGCTGACCGTCGATCTGGAGCTGCCGCCGCTGACCGAGAGCGAGCGCCTCGAGCTATTCCGCACCCACCTGCGGGACAGCCGCCTGGCGCCCGACGTGACCGCCGAGGAGCTGGCGGCCAAGTTCCATTTCTCCCCGCAGCAGATCCGGCAGGCCTGCCGCCAGGCGGCGGGGATGGCGGCGCTGGACGGGCAGGAAATGCTGGACGGCGCGCGGCTGCATGCCGCCTGTTACCGGCAGGTGGTGCATAAGCTGGGCGATCTGGCGCACCGTGTGCCGGCGGCGTACACCTGGGACGACGTGGTGCTGCCCGCCGCGCAGAAGCGGTTGATGCAGCAGGCCTGCGGGCATATCCGCTACCGCTACCGCGTGTATCATCAGTGGGGCTTTGAAAAAAAGGTCGCCTATGGACGCGGCCTGTCCATCCTGTTTGCGGGCGCGCCCGGCACGGGCAAGACCATGTGCGCGCAGATCATCGCGCGCCAGCTCAACATGGAGATGTACAAGATCAACATTTCGCAGATCGTCAGCAAATACATCGGCGAGACCGAGAAAAACCTGCAGGCGGTGTTCGCCGAGGCGAAGAACTCCAACTGTATCCTGTTTTTTGACGAATGCGACGCGCTGTTCGGCAAGCGCAGCGAGGTGAAGGACTCGCACGACCGCAACGCCAACGTCGAGGTCGCGTACCTGCTGCAGCAGATCGAGGAGTACGACGGGGTGTGCATCCTGGCGACCAACCTGATCGGCAACATCGACGAGGCGTTCATGCGCCGCATCACCTATGTGGTGCATTTCCCCTTTCCGGACCGCCGCATGCGCGAGGATATCTACCGGCGCATGCGGCCGGCCGCGGCCCCGCTGGCCGGGGATATCGACTGGGGCTTTCTGGCGGAGAAGTTCGAGCTGTCCGGCGGGCATATCAAGAATATCGTGCTGTCGGCCGCGTTCATGGCGGCGGGCGAGGACAACCCGATCGGCATGCGGCACCTGCTGCGCGCCGCGGTGGGCGAAATGAAGAAAAACGACATCGTCGTCGTGCGGGAGGAGCTGCGCGAGTATGCCGACCTGCTGACAGACGAGGGGGAACAGGCCCGTAACGGAGAGGATGCAAGATGAACAAGCAACAACGCAACATACTGGCCGGCGTGCTGGCGGCGACCGCCGTGGATATCCTGCTGCTGGCGGCGGTGCGGCCGTCCGCAGGGCTGGCCGCGGCCTGTGTCGGAATGGCGGCCGCGGGCGCCGCGCTGGCGGCGTGGGCGCTGCGCCAGCTGCGGGACGGGTCTGACGACGGTCTGGACGACCTGCGCGAAGCGGTCGAACGCTGCGCCGCGGACGAGGAGGACGCGCTTCCGCCCGACCTGACCGGACGCGGCGGCGCGGTCGGCGCGCTGGCGCAGGCCATCCAGCGCCTGGCCGAGCGGGAGGATGACCGGCTGGAACAGGCCTGCCGTTCGGCCGCACAGGAGGCCGAGGAACGCGCGCGCCGCAGCATGGCGGAGGAGATCTGCGCGTCTGCACTGCCGCAGGTGCTGCCCGATATCCCCAGCCGCGCGCACTTTGAGGTGAACGGCCTGATCGAGCAGGGCATGGGGCGGGACTGCCGCTTTTACGACTATTTCTTCATCGATCCCGGCCTGCTGTGCATCGTGCTGGGGCAGACGCCGGGCGGCGGCGTGGCGGAAGCGCTGTTCATGGTCATCGCGCAGACGACCATCCGCAGCCGCCTGCGGCAGGGGCGCTCGCTGGAGGAGACGATGGCGGATGTGAACACCCAGCTGTACGACCTGGGCAGCCAGTTCAGCCTGAACGCGCTGGTGGCCACGCTCAGCACGGCGGACGGGCGCTTTACCTATGTCAACGCGGGGCAGCAGCAGCCGCTGCTCATGCGCAACGAGGACCGCTATGAGTGGCTGGAGGCGCCGGTCTATGCGCCGCTGGGCATGAATGAGAACGTATCCTACCGCTCGCAGGAGCTGCGCTTCAAGCAGGGCGACCGCATCTTCCTGCACACAGCGGGGCTGCCCGACCTGCCCGACCGGACGGGCGAGGCCTACGGCGGGCAGCGCCTGCGCGCCGACCTCAACACCAGCCGCAGCAAAAATCTGGACGGCGGCGGGCTGCTGCGCTTTGTGGCCGATCACGCGCTGGCGCACTGTGGAAGCGGACGGGACAACGGCGGCTTTGCCCTGCTTACCCTGCTGTTCTGCAAGGGCGATAAGGAACTGGCGCATTGCGACGTACCCGCACGGCCGGAGTATGCCGGCGAGGTGACCGCGTTCCTCAAAAAGCAGTTCGAGGACAACGGCATCGACAAGCGGCACTACGCGCGTGAAGCGGTCGTGGTGGACGAGGTGTTCGCGCTCTGCTGCCGCAGGGCGGAGCCGGACAGCCATGTGATGGTAGAGTGCGGCGTGGCGCCGGATGCGCAGATGGTCAATATCCGCGTAACGGCGGTGCTGGGCGGCGTGGACCCGATGGAGTCCGCGGACGCGGAACCGGCGGAAAACGCGGTCAGCTTCATCCGAGACAACGCGGATTACATCACCTTCAAACCGGGGGAGGAGCGGGACACGATCACCATTGTGTGTTTCCTAAGCTGAACCGATATGGCGTGCGGAGTCCCACGGCTTGAAGCCTTCCTATGGTGTGAAAGCACCGTCCGACAAGAGAGTCGGACGGTGCTTTTGCATGTGAGATAATAGGCGGGAGGGAAAGCGGCGGCAACGCGCGGTATGGATTACGTCCGCGACCCGCAGGACGACATTCTGAGCCGTAACGCCGCATCCGGCGCCGATATGCTGCCCATGCGGGCGGCCCTACTTGAAATTTACCGGACGGTAATGGTATAATAAAAATAACTTTACAACGCTAAATTTTCCAGCATCCTGTGCGGTACGCCTCGCTTCCCCCAACAGAGCGGGCGGCCGACTGTAAGGCTCCATCCTGCGCTGGATGTCTGGAACAGGAGGAAACGCGACATGGAACGTATCAATCAGCCGCCTGCGTGCGCACCTGATATGAATACCATTCTGATTATTGATGACGACGAAATCAACCGCGGGATACTGCAGCATTTGTTCGCCCCCTATTATGCCATCGAGGAGGCGGACAACGGCTGCTCCGGACTGCAGGCCATCCTGCGGGGGCGCGGCCATTTGTGCGCGGTGCTGCTGGATGTGGTCATGCCGGATATCAGCGGGCTGGAGGTCCTGCGGCGGCTGAAAGAGGAGGATGCGGCCCTGCTGGAAACGCTCCCCGTGTTCCTCATTACAGCCGAGCCGGACGCCTCCATGAAAGCCGCCTACGAGATGGGGGTCATGGATGTCATCAGCAAGCCGGTGGTTCCCTATATGGTGCTGCGTCGGGTGAACTCGGTGGTAGAGCTGTTCCAGGCAAGACGGCGGCTGCAAAGCCGTGTGGAGGAGCAGGACACCGAGCTGCTGGAAAAGAACCGGCAGCTATTGGAACTGAATCAGGGTATGGTCGAGTCGCTGGCTACCGCCATCGAGTTCCGCAGCGAGGAATCCGGCGGACACGTCCAGCGCATCCACGATATTACCGCTATCCTGCTGTCCCACACGGACTTCTGCCCCGGCCTGACGCCGGATGATATCGAGATGATCTCCGTGGCGGCTATTATGCACGACGTGGGCAAAATCGCCATTCCTGACTCCATCCTGAGCAAGCCCGGGAAGCTGACCGCGGAGGAGTTTGAGATCATGAAGACTCACACCACGCGAGGCGGGGAACTGCTGGAACGCATCCCCCAGCTCAGACGCCACAAGTCCTATCCCTACGCTTATGACATCGCCCGCCACCACCATGAGCGGTGGGACGGCAGGGGCTATCCGGACGGCCTCAAGGGAGACGAGATCACCCCCTGGGCGCAGGCAGTGGCCATTGCGGATGTGTATGACGCGCTGAGCTGCAAGCGGGTCTACAAAGATGCGTTCCCTCGGGAGCAGGTGCTGGAAATGATCCGCACCGGACAATGCGGGACGTTCAACCCCCGTTTGCTGGACTGCTTTTTCCAGGTCGAGCCACGGCTGGCGGAGCTGTACCGCGGGTTGGCGGGGCAGAAATAAGAGAGGAGAACAGAAGATGCAGGAAGAGATAAAAACCTGTCTGCGGGAAGCGGGCGTGGACGTGGAGGGCGCGCTCGAACGTCTGATGGGCAGCGAGGCGCTGCTGGAACGGTTTTTGAAGAAATTTCCGGCCGATCCCAATTACGCCGGACTGGTGTCGGCTGTGGAGCGCGGCGACCATGAGGCGGCGCTGACCGCAGCGCATACCCTCAAGGGGATGTGCGGGAACCTGTCCATGACCGCCCTGTTCGACCTGTTGACCCGTCAGGTGGCCCTGTTTCGGGCGGAGGACTGGGCGGGCGCGGCCGGCCTGATGCCGGAGATTTCCGCCGCTTATGCGCGCGTGACCGGCGCGATCGGACAGCTCTGAGAATACGCTGGGGAAAAAGGGGTGATTCTATGGAGAGAAAAAAACTCATCCGGTTCCTCTGGATTTCTTTCAGCGGGCTTATCGCCCTGTGCGTGCTGGTGTTCATCGGCGTCACGGCGGCTGTGATCGGGCAGGGTACCGAAACCATGAACAAGGTCGCCACCTCCTACATGGAAGGCATGTCCATTCAGATACAAAACCACTTCGACACGCTGGTAGAAAAGCGCATGGCGCAGGTGCGGGGGATCACGCAGGTGGTGGACCCCCAGACCGTGGAAACGCTGGACGAGACTGTGATCGGGGAACTGACGGCGGCGGGCGAGCTGCGGGAATTCACCCACCTGTTCCTGTATGACACCGAGGGCAACGCCGTGACGATCTACGGCGAGCCGGTGGAGGTGGAGAATCAGGAGCATTTCCTCACCGCCATGAACAACGGCGAGACCCTGGTGACCGTGGGTACCGAGGCGGACGGGTCCATGATGCTGCTCTACGGGCTGTCGGTGGGCTATCCGGATACGGTAGGCTATCCCCTGCCCAGCGGCGGACGGTGTACCGCCCTGGTGGTGGGCCTGCCGCTGGAAAAGCTCAGCGACGCGCTCTCCCTGGGGGCGGACGCCACCATGATCGTTACTCATGTGATCCGTCCGGATGGGTCTTTTGTCATCAACAGCTTAGATACCCCTGCCGAGAGCATCTTCGACTGGCTGCTGCTGAACGGGGAGGAATCCGGCGACTGGGAAATCGAGACGCAGGTTGAGCGGATGCGCCAAGCGATGACGGCGCGGGAATCTTACAGCCTGGCGACTGAGATAAAAGGGGAGATCCGCCATTTTTATTGCGCCCCTATGGGCAACACCGAGTGGACGATGGTCTGCGTGATGCCCCACGGGTTCCTGGACGAGGCGCTGAACGAAATGACCGGCCGCAGCGTCGGCCTGGCCCTGATTAGCTGCTCTTTGCTGGTGGCGGCCACCATCGCGATTTTCTTTGCCTATATGCGCATCTCCCGCCGGCAGATGGCAGAGCTGGCCAAGGCGCGGGAGGACGCGCTCGAAGCCAGCCGTGCCAAGAGCGAGTTTTTGTCCAACATGAGCCACGATATCCGCACGCCCATGAACGCCATTATCGGCATGACGGCCATCGCCGCTGCCAATCCGGCGGACACGGGCAAGGTGCAGGACTGCCTGCGCAAGATCACTGTGTCCAGCCGGCACCTGCTGGGGCTGATCAACGATGTGCTGGATATGTCCAAGATCGAGAGCGGCCGTATGACCCTCAACCGCGACCTGGTTTCCCTGCGGGAGACGGTGGAGAGCCTGGTGAGTATCGTGCAGCCCCAGGTGAAGGCCAAAGGGCAGAGCTTTGATGTGTTTATTCAGGATATCCTGAGCGAAAATGTCTACACCGACAGCGTGCGGCTGGGGCAGGTGCTGATGAACCTGCTCTCCAACGCGCTCAAGTTTACCCCCGAGGGCGGCAGCATCACCGTGACCGTGTCCCAGGAGGCCTCGCCCAAGGGCGCGGAATATGTGCGCACCCATTTCTGCGTGCAGGATACCGGCATCGGTATGTCGGAGGAATTTCAGAAGAAAATTTTCCACTCTTTCGAGCGGGAGGACCGGACGCGTGTGCGGCGGACCGAGGGGACCGGTCTGGGCATGGCCATCACCAAGCATATCGTGGACGCTGCCGGCGGCAGCATCACGGTGGACAGCGCGCAGGGACGGGGTACCACGTTCTATGTGACCTTTGATATGGAGCGCGGCGCGGGGGACAGCGCGGAAATGCTCCTGCCCGACTGGAACGTCCTGGTGGTGGACGACGACGAGGCCCTGTGCCGCAGCGCTGCCGCCGCGCTGGAGGAGACCGGCGTACACGCCGAATGGGCGCTGGACGGCGCCGCGGCGGTGGAAATGGCGCAGCGCCGCCATGAAAAGCATCAGGACTATTACATCATCCTGCTGGACTGGAAGATGCCCAGCATGGACGGTATCCAAACCGCTCGGGAACTGCGCCGCCGCATCGGTGACGAGGTGCCGATCCTGTTGATTTCGGCTTACGACTGGAGCGATATCGAGGAGGAGGCGCGGGCTGCCGGCGTCAGCGGCTTTATCTCCAAGCCGCTGTTTAAGTCCACCCTGTATCTGGGACTTCAGCCGTTTGCGGACGCGGAGCAGGCGCCCGAGCCGGCTTTGGAGACCAAGGCCGACTTCACCGGCCGCCGCCTGCTGGTGGCTGAGGACAATGAGCTGAACTGGGAGATCGCCAACGAGCTGCTGTCCTCCGTTGGGTTTGCGCTGGATTGGGCGGAAAACGGCAGGCTTTGCGTGGAGCAGTTCCAGGCGCACGTCCCCGGCTACTATGACGCGATATTGATGGATCTGCGCATGCCGGTGATGAACGGTCTGGAAGCCGCAGAGGCCATCCGCGCCCTGGACCGCCCCGACGCTAAAAGCATCCCCATTATTGCCATGACGGCGGACGCTTTCGCGGAGGATGTCAGCAAATGCCTGGCGGTTGGTATGAACGGTCATGTGGCCAAGCCGCTGGATATACCCGAGCTGCTGCGGACGCTGCAAAAGCATTTCGCACAGTAAGTGGGGACGGCCTGGGTAGACTGATCTTTTGTGCATAATAAATTCCGGCAAAGAAGACGCAGCCGCGTCCTCTTTGCCGGAATTTTCTTCTTTTTTATGGTGTTGAAACGTCAGGCAGGAACTCCTCCAGGGTTTTATGGAGCAGGGTGAAATCAATGGGCTTGGGGATGTGGCCGTTCATGCCGGCGGCTGCGGTCTTGTCCATATCTTCTGTAAAAGCGTTCGCGGTGACAGCGATAATGGGGACGGTGGCGGCGTCCGGTTTATCCAAGGCGCGGATGGCGCGGGCCGCTTCGCAGCCGTCCATCACCGGCATCTGCATATCCATCAGGATCGCATCGATGGAGTAGGGCGCGGCCGCAGTGAAAATCTGCACGGCCTCCCGACCGTTCCACGCCTGCAGCACCTCAACGCCGTTCATGGAGAGCAGCTCCACGGCGATCTCCATATTCAGTTCGTTGTCCTCTGCGATCAGGATGCGCCTTCCGGACAGGTCCGCAGGCGTTTTGCCGTTTTCCTCCCTGGTTTCCGGCGGACTGAGCCGCACATTCGTCTCCAGGGGCAGCGTCACATAGAAGGACGTTCCCTTGCCCAGCTCGCTTTCCACATGGATCTCGCCGCTCATCTGCTGGACCAGGTTCTTGACGATGGCCATGCCCAAGCCCGTCCCCACGGTGGATTTGGCCGTGAAGTGGGTTTCGCGTGCATAGGGCTCGAAAATATGCTCCAGAAATTCCTGAGACATCCCGATACCGCTGTCAGAGACGGTGAAGAGGAACCTGCTGCGGTTCTGGTACTCCTGCTGCCGGACCTCCAAACGGATATCCGCTCCCGCGTCGCTGTACTTGAAGGCGTTGGAGAGCAGGTTGTTCATGATCTGGCCAAGCTTGAAAGAATCGCCCTTCACCGTATCATCGTGGAGCTCGGTCTGCACCGAAAAGTGCTTTTTCTGCTGCGCCGCCTGCACATGGAAATGGGCGGTCGTCTCGTCGATAAAGGCGCGCAGGCCGAAAGGCTTGTTGTCCAGCGAGGTCTGACCGGCCTCCATCTTGCTCATTTCCAGGATGTCGTTAATCAGGCTTAGCAGCTGCTTGGCGGAAAATTCGATCTTCTGCAGGTAGTCCTGGTGCCTGGCACAGTCCTCCGGCTCCTGCTGCGCCAGGGCGGCAAAGCCGATGATGGCGTTGAGCGGGGTGCGCATGTCGTGGGACATATTGCTGAAAAAGGTCGTCTGCGCCTTGGTGCTCTGCTTGGCGGTGGAAAGCGCGTCCTCCAGCAATGCGGTGTACTGAAGCTGCTGTTTCTTTTCGATATCCACATCTCGGAAGCACAGGATCACCTCATGGGGCGCCAGGTTTTTCTCGTAGATGGTACGGATATTGACCCACTTATAGGTGTCGTCAAACTTGCGCTTGTAGTCGCCGCCGTAATCCGGAATTTCCTGCAGCACCCGCTGGCGGATGCTGGGGATGGAGAAATTCTGTTCAAACTCCTGATAGGTTTCGCTGCGCACGAGCTGTTTGACGGTATCCAGCAGATGCGCATACTCCCCGTGGGTGGGGAGCGTGCCGATCAGATCGGGCGACATTTTGATCGCCGTATAGGTTTCCGCGTCAAAGTCCACCCGATAGATGGCGTAGAACGAGTCGCTGAGGATATGGATCGTGTTGCTGTCGGCCGATATCTTTTTCCGGTTCCTCAGATCGCGGAACACCAGAATGGTAAGGATGAGGAACAGCATGATGCTGATAGCGGCCAGAATGCCGACCAGCGGGCTGTCCGCGCCCATGAGGATATCCTCCAGCGGAACGGTGATGATGACCGACCAGCCATTGTTCATGACAGCGTAGTATACGCCGCGGTTCCGCCCCTCCGGACCGGTGATGGTCGCGTCATAGGCAAACAGCGAGCCGTTCTCCACACCGGCGGTCAGTTCTGCGAGATAGCGGGCAACCTCTTCCGAGCCGGCCTCCTTGTCCAGCCGGCTGTACAACAGCTCTCCCTTGGAATCCAAAATAATGAAATGATAGCTTTCGGGAACCGTGTCCTCGATATCCATGACGCTTTCGTTGGTCAGGTAGACATCCATAGCCAGCACGTCCCCTGTTCTTTCCAGGCTGCGGGAGATGGTGAAAACCGGACTGCCTGTGATCGCGTCTGTGTATACGTCGCTGAATACGATCCCGCCGCCGGCGGACAGCGCGCTGCGGTACCAGTCGGCAGAGCCGTAATCATATGTCGCATCCCCCTCCCAGGGGTAAGCCGCAATGATCTCCCCGCCGATCACGGCGTAAGGGTCCACGATATAGCTTCCGAACAGTTCTTCCAGCTTGTCGCTGTAGCTCCGCAGCCATGCCTGCAGTGCGCCGTTCCCTGCGTCTTCCCGACACAGCTCGTCCATATATTTGCCCGCCATATCCAGTGCCTTGAGGTAATCGTCCAGCCGCAGCTCGGTTTCAGCGCCATAGCTTTGCGCCAGGGACATGCCCATCTCCTGTGTGTTGTGCATCAGCTTGTCCCGAACCAGGGAAACACTGATAAACATCAAAAGCGCGATCAGGAGCAAAAGGACAAAGCTCAAAACCGTGTTAATGGAAAATCGAAGCGGCCGTTTCATAATGGACGATATCCCCCTGTTGCTTGGATACTGCGTGAAACAAAGCGTTTCTCCGCTGATAGCTCTGTATTTTACTATTTTATCACAGCGTAACGGGGCTTTGCAATATTGCCGCCGCATTTCGCTGTATGGTACGGCGGGCGCATTACCCGTGATGCGGTTCCGCAGAAACACATCAGGATGGCCGCTGCATGGGGAGGTCCTTCAGCACAGCCTGAAGCACGAATGTCTGACCCTGCGCCTCTGCGTTGAACCATCCGCTGTAGCGGCGCACCGTGTTTTGGATGCTCAACAGGCCGAAGCCATGCCCCGCCTGCCGTTTGCTGCTGGCGGGGAGGCCGCCGCGCGCGAACGACACCGTTCCGGCAAAGGGGTTGGACACGGTGATGGCGATGCGCCCGTCCGTCCAGGCCGCGCGGATTTTGAGCCAGCGGGGCGCGTCCTGCGGCAGCTTTTCCATCGCTTCCAGTGCGTTTTGCAGCGCGTTGCCGAAAATGACGCACAGATGCAGCGGATCGACGACCTTCAGGACGGGCAGGCACATCTGGCAGTCAAAGTCGATGCCCCGCTCCCTGCAGGTAGTCTCGTAGTGGCCCAGCAGCGCGTTCACCGCGCCGCTGACGCAATAGGGCCGGTAGCTGGAGGAGGGGATGGACTGCTCCATTCCCGCGACATAGGAAACGATCCCTGCCATATCGCCCTGGCTGCACAGGCCGCTCAAGGCGTTGACATGGTGGCGTAAATCGTGAAGCCGGATGCGGTTTTCCTGCAGCTGGGCCGTAAGCTCGGCGTAATACCGTTCGGACATGGCCAGTTGGACCTCCAGCTCCTTGGCGTGATCCGCGGCGGCCTTTACCCGACTCAGGGAAATCACCAGCATGGACAGCACCACGCCGCTGACTACGCATACGAGCAGCAGGTTGATATGCTCGCCCTGGCGGTAGAAGATCAGCTCGGGATAGGTGGTCATGGCGAGGATCATCAGCTCCAGCATGAACACCGTCATGGCCAGCGGCGCCCAGGGTACCCCTTCGGCGTGCCACAGGTGCTTGAAGCGGGGGATCAGGAAGCGCACCGCAAAGACGGTCCCCAGGATGACGCCCAGGCTGCGCACGGAAAGCATGCCAAGGTTTGCGGTGTCAAAGGGGAAAAACCAGGACCCGATCACATAGCCCGCGGTAGAACTCAGGACGGAAGCCACGTCGCAGGAAAAAAAGATGCACCAGAACTGCCCGTCCCGCCGCTGGGCAACAAAAAGCCCCGCAGCGATCTGAGGGAACCAGTAGGCGGTGCCGAATATGGAGATGGCGGTATCCGGATCGAAAAGCGCCGCCAGCACACCGCAGCAGCCCAACAGGGCCAGTCCCACGGCGTTAAAGAACAGGAAGGTGGCTTTGCGGGAAAAGCGGGAGGGGAGCGCCGCCGCCATGGTATTGAGTTGGCAGAAAATCAGCACGGTGTTGAAAATCATGTTGGTGACATGCAGACTCATGGTTCGTCCCCCCTTGTTTCTTTCGATTTGACGGCCCCCTGGCGGGGGACGAAATCGATATTTCGTTTTTGTGTGCTATTTTATTAAAATTATAGCATTTTTTCACCCGTCCCACAATAGGCAGGGAAGTTGTACGGGGAAAACAGGCGCGTTTCGTTGTGCGCGGTGGAGAGGGGGACGAAATATTGATTTTGAAAAGCTGCGAGGAGCGTATGGGGACAGGTGGCAGCCGCAGGGGCGCGCAGGGCGAAAAGCCCCGCGCGCCCCTGCGGCTGCGCCTCGTGAAAGGATCATGCCTTTTCCTGCGCGGCTTTCCCGCGCTTTGCCAGGATTATAATTGACCAGCATGCCGAGGAAGATCAAAATACCCATGTAGCCGTACAGCGAATAGAGGAAGGATACCAGATTGACAAAGCCGATCTGGGTCGAGAGCAGCGCCACAACGGCAACCGCGATAATGACCATATTCTTTCTGGAGGCGGAGAGTCTGCCAATGGTGTCCACGCGCGCCTTAATGCCGAACAGCGCGCCGACGGCCGTGGTGTAAATGGCCGCGAACAGGACGAGGACGTAAACGATTCCGACTGCCGGGCTGACTTCGGACGCCAGGGAGAGCATGGGCATATCAGCGCCCGCTACCGTTCCCGCGTGCGAAATGACCGCTATGTAGACAACGGCTGCGAAAAGCCCGAGGATAGCCGCGCTCAGGACGGGGGCGAGGGCCGCGCCGCGGTCGTTTTTCATTTTCAGGGCAAGGGGAGGGAGCGCGCCCACACCGCCCAGCGTGCTGTAAAAAACAAAGAGGAGGGCGGAGAGAAACCAGTTGCCGACCATGCTGTTGGGCTGGATGGCGCCTGTCGGGTCGGAGAAAGCAACTACGGGCGCCCGCAGTATCGCCGCGATGCTTACCGCCAGCGCGGCAACCGTCATCAGAGGGACCACGATATTAAAGCTTGCAATCAGGCTGTCCGAGCCCCAGTAGACCGTCAGGATGGAAAGGACGACCATGATGACGCCGCCGAGCAGCGGGGTCAGGCCGAACTGCGCGTCCAGAAGCGAGCCGGCGCCGGCAATCATGATGGCAAACATGCCGAACAGCAGGAACGCCATGAATACGTCCACAATGTCCAGCAGGAGCCTGTTGCCGCCGGGGACGATCAGCAGATTGTAGTTGTCCGTCTGCATGCGGCGGGCAAGCAGCATGATCAGCGCGCCGTATATCGCGTACAGCGCCGCCGATACGAATATCCCTGCAAATCCGTGCAGGCCGAACCCGCCGAAGAATTGCAGAAGCTCCTGGCCGGAAGCAAAGCCCGCGCCGATCATGGAGCCGACGAAGGTCATGGCCACGCCGAATGAGGTTACCTTTTTCATCTTTTTTACCTCCCATGGTATTTGTGTGGTTGCCTGCCGGCATTTCCGTGAATCAGATTGCAAGCATACGGCAATTTTGCTATAATGGAACCATAAAAGTACGATAGAGTGAGGGAGAAGTTGCATGATATGAATGCAGAGGACTTATATCAGGCGCTCCGCGCGCGGATACTGAACGGTGACCTGAAGGCCGGTGAACGGCTTGGGGAGATCCCGATCGCGACGGAATACAAGGTCAGCCGCCTGTATGTCAAACGCGCGCTGCAGCGATTGCAGGACGAGTGCATGGTGGAGCATATCCATAACCGCGGCTATTTTGTACTCGAGCTGCCGGACAGCTTTTTCGAAGAGATAGACGATATCCGGCAGGCCCTGGAGGGCGTGATCGTCAAGCGCGTGATCCGCGTGGGGACGGAGGAGGAATTTGCCGCCCTGACAAAATCCTTTGACCGGATCGATGTCTTTATTCGCAACAATATGATCGAGGATGGACTGCAAGAGGTGGAAAAATTCTATCAGATGATGTACCACATTGCAAAATACCAGCGGGTCGAATCCATTTTGGAGACTTATTCCAGCTACATTGCCGTGATTCGCAAGCGCTCCGCCTCCACAACGGAAGAGCATCTCAAAAGCCTGGAGAGCACGCGGGCTCTGCTCGATGCGATCACAGCGCGGGACGAGAGGATGGCGCTGCATTATCTGGATGAGCGCCAGAGGTTCCTGTTCCCGCTCCTGTGAGCGGCTCTGCCCGCGCTGCGCTCAGGGAAGGCTTTGCACCGCCTGCGCTAGCAGCGTGAGCAGCAGCGGGATGCTGGACCGCTCCGGCAGCATCAGACGCACCGCGCGGCTGTCCAGACCCACATACGACTCGCAGCTGACGGTAAGAATGCCGCTTTTCATCAGGTGCCGCTGCAAATGAAAGCCCGGGTCGCCATCGTAATACAGCATGAGGATTGGCGTGCTGTCATAGGTTTCGGCAATGCGGAGCGGCTTGCCGAACTGCCGGCTGTATCGCGCGACCGCTTCGGACAGCTCGCGCTTGCTCTGCTTGACAGGGAGTATCCCGAAGGGGTCCTGCGGATGTTCCAGCTTGGTCTGAAGCGCGGTTTCCGCAAGCGCCCGGGCGATGCCGTTGCTGTTGAAAGGCAGCACCAGCTTGGAGAGCTGCTCCAGAAGGTCGCTTTCGGTCGAGGCGACCGCGTAGCCCAGCCGCACGCCCGCCATGCCCCAGCCCTTGGAAAAGCTTCGGGTGACGATCAGCTGCGGGAATTCCGCAACGAGGTTGATGGCGCTGCTGGCGAACGGGATATATTCCGCATAGGCTTCGTCCACAACCAGAATCCGGCCAAGCGCCTGCGCCCGCTGCGCGATGCTTCGCAGCGCGGCCAGAGGAATGGCCTGTCCGGTGGGGTTGTTCGGGTTTTCTACAATGAACAGACGATATTCGGCGCTCATGCACGCGATATAGCCAGCCGCGTCAAAACGATAGTTTTGCGCTTTATCCAGATAGTAGCATTCATAAGAAGAACCGCTGCAATTGACATGGTCGATGTATGCGGTGAACTGGGGCGCACGCCCGAGGACCTTTTGCCCATGCGTCAGGCACAGGAGGTTCAGATTGCACAGGATATCATACGAGCCGTTGCCGAGGATGAAGTTTTTCTCTGTCAGCCAGCCCTCGCCCACATGGTTCCGGTGGTACCAGTCGGCAAGCGCGTGCTTGAGGGATTCCCCGTGCGGGTAATATTTGATTTCGGCATAGTCGCCGTTGTAGATATCCGTTTTCTGCTGAAATGCGTGCAGACGCTGGAAAATGCAGTTGCCCAGAAGGTCGGCGTTGACGCCGAGGGAGCAGTCGATCTTTACATTCCCCTCCGGTGTGTTGCCGGCATAGTCCTTCGGGATGTAGCCGCAGATATAGGGATTTGCCGATATCCGGCAAGGCGTCATGGTTACCCCTCCTTGATTTTTGTACGGTAGATGTTGTTTTGCTGTGCTTGGGAAATACAAAAGCGTTATTATGGCAGCGCCGGTGAAACCGATAGGGTTGTTCACCGGCGCTGCATGCTGTTCCGGGGCCGCGCGCTTTCCACGCGGCGCAGGTTACGCCCAGATTTTCACACGGATATGGTTACTTTTCTTCGTTGGGGTAGGGCTCGAGGAAGGCATGGAAGTGACGCATCGGCAGCTTGTGGCCCCAAACGATGCGCATATTCGGGATGGACTCGCGATCCTCATACAGCGCCTTGACCGCCGCGATGACGTAATCCAGATGCTCCTGGGTCAGACGGCTGCGATCGATCGCAAAGCGGACCACGTTCGCCAGCTCAGCCTGCTGCTCTGGGGTCTTCAGGTCGTATTCCATGGAGTAGTCGCCCAGCTCGGATACACGGATGCCGTAGCGGCGGATCAGCTCCAGCGAGAAGCCCTCGCCCGCGAAGGTATCGTGGCCGCGCTTGCCGTCAAAGAACTCATCCATGTTGATGTACACCGCATGGCCGCCAGCCGGCAGCACAACGCCCTTGACGCCCGCCTTGTAGAAGCCCTCGGCCAGATAGTTGCACTGTGCAACGCGCTCGTTCAGGTAGTTGAAGTCGCAGCTCTCGTACAGGCCGACCGCCAGCGCCATGATATCACGGCCCGACATGCCGCCGTACGAGTCGTTGCCGTAGCAGGAGATCTGCTTGACCTTCAGCGTAACGCCGACGTCGGTGATGATGTTGCCGTTCTCGTCAAAGTCGGAGAAGTTCTTCCAGAACAGGCCCTTGTCGCGGAACGCCAGCATGCCGCCCATGTTCGCATGGCCGTCCTTCTTGGCGGACATGGTGAACGCGTCGCAGTACTGGAACATCTCGGTCGCGATCTCCGCGATGGACTTGTCGGCGTAGCCCTCTTCGTTCATCTTGATGAAGTAGCAGTTCTCCGCCCAGCGTGCAACGTCGAATACCAGCGGGATGTTGTACTTGTGCGCCACGCGGTTGATCTCCTTGATGTTCGCCATGGAGACCGCCTGGCCGCATACCGGATTGTTCGTGATGCAGCAGAATACCAGCGGCACGTTCTCCGGACCCACGCCCTGGATGAGCTGCTCGAGCTTCTCAATGTCCATATTGCCCTTGAACGGGTTCTTCTCGTAGCGGCCGCCTTCGGGTACTTCGTACAGCAATTCCTTGTTGTACAGGTTGCGCGGGATCGAGCCCATCTGCTTGATGTTGCCCTCGGTCGTGTCAAAGTGGCCGTTGGACGGGATGGTGAACTTCTTGCCCGGGTAACGGCGGGCCAGAATATTGCGGACAATCTCCATCAGCACGGACTCCGCCGCGCGGCCCTGCTGGATGATAAAGGAGTTCGGACGCTCCATCTGCTTGGCGCCGCCGTTGAACAGCCCGCCCTCGTACTCGCACAGGTATACCTCGTTCATCATCTTCTCTACGTCGCGGCAGTCCGTGCGCACCAGGTCGATGATCTTCTTCCAGTTCTTTTCGCCCCCGCGCTCGAAAATGTCGCGGAAGGTATCAAGCAGTACATAGTAGCCCGTGTTGCGGCCATACGCCTCGTCGCCCAGGAACAGCGACGCCCACTGATGGTTGGTCATCGCGGTGGTACCCGAGTCCGACAGCATATCGACCGTCAGCATAGCGGCCGGAAACGCGAACTCGTTCCAGTGCGTCGCGTTCAGCGCGCGCTCGCGCTGCTCGATCGTGACTTCGGGGATATCACGAACAGCGAACGTATAGTGATGCGGTGCAGGTACATCCAGCGGATAGTGAGCCATTTTTTTGTCCATATTTATTACCTCTTTCATCCTTCATCCTTCTCTTTCGTTTTCCACATAATTGATATCAATTTATATATATGATATCTAACTTATAAAAATATATCTTTTTGAAAAGAAAAAAACAATATATGAATTATAAAAAATATCACGGAGTATTTTAGCAAAATTGCATAGAACAACGGCCGCGCGTTGGGAAGTTACCAACCAGTGTATGGGCAAACAGGAAGCCTGTGTAACAACGGATGGTAAGAAACAGAGGATTCTTGAGGGATAAAAAAATAGGATATCATGGGTTTTGTATTGACCGCGAAGTCGGGTAATTTCCCCCTTGACAATTCAGATAATATCTATATAATATGAAGTATACTTCACATGAAATAAACTTCATATTCGGCGGTGATGTAGTGAAAAACCGTGTAAAGGAACTGCGAACGGCCGCTGGCATAACACAGCAGCAATTAGCGGAGCTGGTCCATGTGTCCTCCAGAACGATCATTTCGCTGGAAAAAGGACAGTACAACCCCTCGCTGCTGCTGGCCTACCGTTTAGCGGAGCAGTTCGGCACATCGATCGAGGAACTCTATTGTCTGAAAGAAAACAGAGAAGAGGAGGATAAGCGGTATGAAAATTTATAACAAAAAAACGTTCCGGTATGGACTGGGCTTTATTGTGCTTGGCGCGCTCCTGCTGCTGACCGGCATATGGCAAGGCTTTGACCTGAAAGGAACGGTTATGACGGTTCTGTGCCTGCTGATCGGCGGCGGAGGGCTGGTCCGCAGCTTTTCCCGGGAAATGTCGCGCGAGGACAAGATCGCCGAACTGGATGAGCGAAACCGCATGGTTGAGTGGCGCGCCAAAAGCCGCGCATTGGGCATCGCGGAACTGGTATGCTTTGTGTGCATCCTGTTCAGTATTTTCGGGATGCAGGTGATGGAGGCGTTCTTTGGCGGGATGCTGGCAGCGTTTGGCTTGATGCTTACCGCGATGCTGCTTGTCGAATTGCTTACGCTGGTGTATTACAACAAAAGGCTTTGATGCCGTCTGTTTTTGCGCAGGCTGCGCCGGCCGGATTGCCCGGCCGGCGCTTTTATGCTATAATGCAAATAAAGAAATGTAAAACCTGTGCGCAGGAGGAATGCAATGGAACTGACCGATTTTCTCGAAATGGATATGCTGGGTGAACACGACGCGGAAAAACTGCTGGAATCCGCCATGCAGCTGCAGCAGATCATGCTGCTGTATGAGGCGGGAATCCGAGAGATCAAGACAAAGCTGGATATTTTGAGCGACGAATCGAATATCTCCGGCAAGCCAAGTCCGATTGATTCGATCAAGAGCCGCATCAAATCGCCGCGCAGCATTATCAAAAAGCTCAAGCGGCGCGGCTTCCCGATTTCTCTACAGTCCATGATGGATAACCTGAACGACATCGGCGGCATCCGCGTGATCTGCCCCTTTATCCAGGATATCTATACGGTGGCGGATATGCTGATGCGGCAAAGCGACCTGACACTGATCGAAAAGAAGGATTATATTGCCAACCCCAAGCCGAATGGTTACCGCAGCCTGCACCTGATCCTGGAGGTGCCGATTTTCCTGTCGGAAACGACCAAGCCGGTGCGGATTGAGCTGCAGCTGCGGACGATTGCCATGGATTTCTGGGCGAGCCTGGAGCATCAGCTTCGGTATAAATCCGATGTGCAGGTGCCGCCGCACATTTCGGACGACCTGAAGGAGTGCGCGGATGTCATCGCGGCGACCGATGAGGAGATGCAGCGCATTGCCAAGGAGCTGCATGTCCTGCAGTAAAACACAAAGCTGAGAAAGGACCGAGACAATGCAATACCTATCTGTGGCCACGCTGGTACTGGTCGTTATCCTGCTGGTGCTGGTCATCATCCTGCTGACGCGGAAGCCCGCGGTCCAGGAACGGCAGGAGGACAGCGGCGCGATCGCGGCGCTGGGGACGCTGGTCAGCCAAAATCTGAAGGAAGGCCGCGCGGCGCAGTTGGACCAGCTTTCCGCGATGGAGAAAAGCCTGTCCGGCAGGATGGGCGGCGTGACCGACCAGTTGGGGCAGTTTGAAAAGCGGCTGCACGGCTTTACGGCGGAAACGACGCAAAGCCTGGAAAACATCCGCGCAGCCGTGGATAAAAACCTGCGCGCCCTGCAGGAGGATAACAATAGGAAGCTGGACGATATGCGGCGGATCGTGGACGAAAAGCTGCAGAAAACGCTGTCCGACCGCATGAATGAATCGTTCAAGCTGGTCAATGAGCGGCTGGAACAGGTCTATAAGGGCCTTGGTGAGATGCAGACGCTGGCGCAGGGCGTGGGCGATTTGAAAAAGGTCCTCACCAATGTCAAGACCCGCGGCATTGTGGGCGAGATCCAGCTCGGCGCCATTCTGGAGGATATCCTTGCGCCCGAGCAGTATGAGGTGAACGTCGCCACACGGCCGGGAAGCCGCAACGTGGTTGAATACGCGGTCAAGCTGCCGGTGGAGGATGGGGGCTTTATCTGGCTGCCGATTGACTCCAAATTCCCAGGCGAGACGTATGGCGCGCTGCGCGACGCCTATGAGAACGGCGCGCGCGAACAGATCGACGCCTGCGCCAAAACGCTGGTCAACACGCTGAAAGCGGAAGCAAAGGATATCCGCGACAAATATCTGGAGCCGCCGTATACGACGGATTTCGGCATCCTGTTCCTGCCGTTCGAGGGGTTGTATGCGGAAGCGGTCAGCCGCGGCATGGTGGAGGTGCTGCAGCGCGATTACCATGTGAACATCGCGGGGCCGAGCACGATGGCGGCGCTGCTTAATTCGCTGCAAATGTCGTTCCGCACGATTGCGATACAAAAGCGGTCCGGCGAGGTATGGAGTGTGCTCGGGGCGGTCAAGACCGAGTTTGATAAATTTGAGGCCTGCCTGACGCAGACGCAGACCCGTTTGGATCAGGCCAGCCGCGAGCTGGACAAGCTGGTCGGCACGCGCACCCGCGCGATTCGGCGCAAGCTCAAAAGCGTGACCGAGCTGAGCGAAGCGGAAAGCGAAACCGTGCTTGCCTTGGGAGAGGACGCGGCGGAGCCGGAGGAGTAAAGAGAAAAAGGGGCTGTCCCGGGGGGACAGCCCCTTTTTCAGGAGAAGATTAACAAAATCTTAAGAAAATTTTCATTATTTTGAGAGGGAAACCGCAAGAAAAAAGGGGTACAATACAATCAAGGACAAGCCTTGTGATACATAAGGCGCGGGACAGGAAATGCGGACAGAGGAAGGGGCATGGCATGAAACACTATGGTTTGAGGTTCGGCGGGCTGTGGACCCTGCTGAAGCGCATCGCGGACAGTTGGTTCGGCCCGATCGAGCGCGGTAAGTACCGCGGCCTGTAAAAAGCAAGAACGCCGCAGCGGGATGACCGCTGCGGCGTTTTATTATGCCTGCATATTGGGCTGGACCTCCAGATAGTAGCCAACGCCGCGCTCGGCCTGGATTTGGACAACGGAATCGACCGCGCGCAGCTTGCGCCGCAGGAGGGACAGGTATACTTCAATGTTGTTGTAGCGCGCCTCGGTATCGCAGCCCCAGACCTTTTGCCGCAAGGTGTCGCGCGGCAGGATCTGGCCGGGATGGAGTAGAAACAGCTCCGCCAGCTGCAGCTCCTTGCTGGAGAGGCGCACCTCGCCCGCGCGGCCGGAAAGGAGAAAATGCCCGCGGTCGAGCGTCAGGTCGCCCGCACGCAGCAGCCGCGGCTGAAGGATGCGTCCGCGCCGCCCGAGCGCGCGCACCCGTGCCAGCAGCTCGGCGATCAGGAACGGCTCGGTCAGGAAATCGTCCGCGCCGGCGTCCAGCGCACGGATGCGGTCGCGCGCGGAGGAGCGCGGCGCAACCACAAGAATGGGAACCGAAACGCCGTCCTCCCGCACCATGCGGAGCCGGATGGGCAGGGCGGCGGCGTCCGTATCGGAAAAGAGGACGACCACGTCGTAAAGGTTTTCCGGAAAGCCGGTCTGCGTCTGCTCCGGCTGGGGCAGGCAGTCGGCAAGGATATGGTCGCGCCGCAGCGCCGGCAGGATTTTTTCATTGGGGTTGGGGCCGATCAGCAGAACACGCATAGCCGGCGCCTCCTTTGGCAGATGATGCCTTTATTTTGCAGGCCGTGTATGGAGTTTTTGTGTATGAGCGGTGGAAAATTTGTTAAAGCCGGATTTCTTCAATGCTTTTTCAATATACTGCGCTTATGATAGAGCGCGAATTGATAAACCAGCACGGGAGGGAATAGGGTTTGAAATTGCCGTTTGAAAAACTACGCGGGAAGGCCCCCTGGAAAGGAAAAATGCTGTTTTCGGGAAAGAAAAAGCAAAAGGAAGATACGGCTGCGGATATGGCACCGGCCGGCGCGCACAGCAAAAAGAAAAAGCGCAGGAAGCTGAAAAAGAAGGTGGTCATCCCTGTGGCGGCGGTGGTGCTGCTTGCCGGCGGCTGGGGCGTGCATCATATTTTGACAGCCGGCGGCGCGGACGGAACGCAGGCCTATACGGAAAGCGAGGCGGTCCGGCAGGACATCCAGCTGACGCTGTCCGCGACGGGAACCATCGAGCCGGCCAACCAGTACGGCGTGACCGCATCGGTGCAGGGCGAGGTGCTGTCCTGCACGTTTGAGGAGGGCGACGAGGTAAAAAAGGGCGATGTCATGTATGAGATCGACAGCTCGGACGCACAAAGCTCGGTCGAGCAGGCGCAGCTTTCCCTGCAGCAGAGCCAGAACAGCTACAGCCAGACGCTGGGAAGCCTGGACGACCTGAATGTAACCTCGAAAAAGTCGGGCATGATTACCGAACTGTATGTTGAGGTGGGCGACGAGGTGCAGGCGGGCGCGACGATCGCGGATGTGCGCGATTCCTCCGTGATGGAGCTGGAGGTGCCGTTCAATTCCGCGGATGTGGAAAGCTTCGGCGTCGGCGCGGCCGCAACCGTGACAATGGACAGCTCGTTCGAGACGCTGAGCGGCACGGTCACGGCGATCGACGCGGCCGAAACCGTGCTGGACGGTTACCAGATCGTCAAATATGTGACGATACAGGTCAGCAATCCGGGCGGGCTTTCAACGTCCTCCACCGCCTCTGCGACCGTGAACGGCATCGCCAGCAACCAGGGCGCGAGCTTTACATACCGGTCGGAATCCACGATCACCTCGGACGCTTCGGGTACGGTGACGAGCCTGAAGGTGAGCGAGGGCGCGCAGGTTTCGCCCGGCACGGTCATAGCGGTTTTGTCCTCCTCCTCGGTCGAGCAGCAGGTGGAGAGCAGCCGCTTGTCGCTCGCACAGCAACAGCTTTCCTATCAGAATACGGTGGATAAGCTGGACGACTACACGATCACCGCGCCGATTGACGGGACGGTCATCACCAAGAACACCAAGGTGGGCGATACGCTCGACACCACCAATGGGCAGACCACGCTTGCGGTCATTTACGACCTTTCCTACCTGACGTTCGATATCTCGCTCGACGAGCTGGATGTGAACGAGGTGGAGGTCGGCCAGGCGGTCAATATCACCTGTGATTCGCTCACGGACGCGGGGACGATCGAAGGCGTTGTAACCAAGGTTTCGGTCGCGGGTACGACCTCCAACGGTGTGACCACCTATCCGGTGACCGTGCAGATCGATAACCCGCCGGAAGGCCTGCTGCCGGGCATGAACGTGGACGCGACTATCGTGGTGGACGAGGCGGCGGACGCGGTCGCCGTGCCGATCGCGGCGGTGCAGCGCGGGAACACGGTCTATGTCAAGGATGACAGCGCGAAAAACACGGAAAACGCCATGGTGGGCGGCGTGCTGCTGCCCGACGGATGGCGGGCGGTCGAGGTCGAAACCGGCCTGTCGGACGACAGCTATATTGAGATCACCTCCGGCATCGAGCCGGGCGACATCGTCTATGTACCCGAGGTGCAGCGCGACTCGTCCGGCGATGATTTCGGCATGATGCCGGGCGGCGATATGGGCGGCATGGGCGGTATGCCCTCCGGCGGCGGTATGGCAGGCGGCCGAGGCGGCATGCCGGGCGGCCCGGGCGGCGGAGGCGGTATGCCGTGATGACAACCGAAACCAGGACGCCGCTGATCGAGCTGCGCGATATTTATAAGATCTACCAGATGGGCGATACCGAGGTGCATGCCTCGGATGGCGTTTCGCTCAAGATATACAAGGGAGAATTTGTGGCCATCGTCGGGCAGTCGGGGTCGGGTAAGTCGACGCTGATGAACATTATCGGCTGTCTGGACGTGCCGACCAGCGGGCAGTACCTGCTCAATGGCGAGGACGTGTCCGAGCTGACCGACGACGAGCAAGCCGAGATCCGCAATAAGACGCTGGGCTTTATTTTCCAGCAGTACAACCTGATCCCCAAGCTGAACGTGCAGGAAAACGTCGAGCTGTCGCTGCTTTACGCGGGCATGCCCGCCGAGGAGCGCGCCGAGCGGGCGCGGCTTCAGCTCAAACGGGTCGGGCTCGCGGGCAAGGAGAAAAACCTGCCCGCGCAGCTTTCCGGCGGCCAGCAGCAGCGCGTTTCCATCGCGCGGGCGCTGGCGGGCGACCCTTCGGTCATCCTGGCCGACGAGCCGACCGGCGCGCTCGATTCGCGCACCAGCCGCGAGGTGCTGGACTTCTTGAAAAAGCTCAACGACGAGGGCAATACAATCGTGCTCATCACGCATGACAACGGCATCGCGCAGGAGGCCAAGCGCGTCGTGCGCGTGGCGGATGGCAAAATCATTTTTGACGGCGCGGCGCGCGACGCGTTTCCGAGGGGGGACTGACGATGGGGTTCACACAGGCGTTCAAGCTGGCGTTCAAAAGCCTGTCGGGCAGCAAGATGCGTGCGTTCCTGACCATGCTGGGCATTATCATCGGCGTGGCGTCGGTCATCATTCTGGTTTCGCTCATGCAGGGCATGACGGGCGAGGTGACCTCCATGTTCGAGGATATGGGTACCAATACGCTGACCGTGACCGTAACCGGACGCGGCTCCTCGCGCACGGTGGATACGGACGACATGTACGCGCTGTATGAGGAAAACACGGACACCTTTATGGGCATGAGCCCGACGGTATCGGTCATGGGTTCGGTGAAAACAGGAACGGATTCGGATTCCTTCAGCTCCACAGGCGTGACCGGCGTTTCCGAGCAGTACGCGGAGATATCCAAGCTGACGCTGCGGGAGGGCCGCTTCATCAGCTACGCGGACCTGGAGGCCCGCGGCAGGGTGGCGGTCGTCGGGACCTATGTGGCGAATATGCTGGGCGGCGATGCGGTCGGGCAGACCATCAAGGTCAACGGCAACGCGCTGACCGTGGTCGGCGTGCTGGAGGAGCAGGATGATTCCTCCGAAGGCTCGGCAGACGACTGCATATACCTGCCGTATACCACGGCCTCCAAGCTGACGTTCGGCGCAATATCCAGCTTTCTGTTTGCCACCTGGGATGCGTCCCTCAACAGCGAAGGCACCACCCTGATCGATAACGCGCTGTATGCGGTGTTCCAGAACGACGATTATTACATGATCTCTGACATGCAGGAAATGGTGGATTCCATGACCGAGATGACCAATATGATGACCATGGTGCTGGTCGGCATCGCGGGCATCTCGCTGCTGGTCGGCGGCATCGGCATTATGAACATCATGCTGGTCTCGGTCACGGAGCGCACCCGTGAAATCGGTATCCGCAAGTCGCTCGGCGCAAAGAAAAAGGATATCATGCGGCAGTTCGTGATCGAAGCGGGTACGACCTCCGCTCTGGGCGGCGTGATCGGCATTGTGTTCGGCTCGGTGGTCGCGGTGATCGCCGGTCAGATCATCGGCATGACCACGACGCCGAGCGTGGGCGCGGTCGCAATCAGCTTCGGCGTTTCCGTGTTTATCGGCGTGTTCTTCGGCTTCATGCCTGCGAACAAGGCGGCGAAGCTCAACCCGATCGACGCGCTGCGGTACGACTGAAAAGCACCCGAGGGGGCTGGTCCCCCCTTGGATACCGAAAACGCTTCCCGCGGAAACCGTTTTCGGATAACCCGCCCTCGCCTCCGCGATGGGCGCACAAAAAAGGAGGAGTTACTCTTGAAGAAAAAACTGCTTTCGCTGCTGACGGCGGCGGCAGTGCTGCTGGGCGGCCTGCCCGCCGCGCTGGCCGCGTCCGAGGTGTCGGACAGCGTGATCGAGCAGGTGATCCGGTCCACGGAGATTATGGTGGGCGACCAAAACGGGGATATGAACCTGGACAAAACGGTCACCCGCGCGGAATACGCGAAGATGCTGGTCGCGGCCTCCACCTATCAGGACAAGGTGGCGGGGACGTCCAATTCTTCCCCGTTCAAGGATGTGCCGTATACCCACTGGGCGGCAGGCTATATCAAGACCGCCGTGCAGCAGGGCTGGCTGACCGGCTATCTGGACGGCAGCTTCCGGCCGGATAAAACCGTCACGCTGGAGGAGGCCGCGACCGGCGTGCTCAAGCTGCTCGGCTATACGACCGAGGACTTTTCCGGCTCCTATCCGTACGGGCAGCTCGCCCTGTACGAATCACTGGGGCTGGACAGCAAGGTCACCGCGTCGCAGGGCTCGGCCATGACGCGGCGGAACATGATGTACCTGTTTTACAACCTGCTCAACGCGGATACCAAGGACGGACAGGTTTACGCGCAGACGCTGGGCTACACCCTGAACGAGAACGATGAGATCGATTACCTGAATATCGTTTCCGATACGATGAAGGGACCCTACATTGTGGAAAACGGCATATCCAGCATCGTTTCGACAGAGGGGAAAACCGTGTACCGCAACGGCTATGCCTCCTCCGCGGATGCGATACAGCGGTACGACGTGGTGTATTACACCGGCTCCGCGGTATGGGCGTATGCCAACGCGGTGACAGGCACCTACCAGTCTGCCTCGCCCTCGGCGGCGTCCCCGACCTCTGTGACGGTCGCGGGCAACACCTATGAGCTTGAGACCAGCGACGCCGCCTTCGAGCTGTCCACGCTGGGTGGGCTGAATATAGGCGATATCGTGACCCTGCTGCTCGGGCGCGACGGCAAGGTCGCCGCCGCGCTGCCGGCGGACGAATATGGGGCCGAGGTTGTCGGCATGGTGACCGCCACGGGGACCGGCACCTACTACAATTCGGTCGGCAACGCCTATACCTCGCGCACCATTACGGTCACGGCGATGGATGGCAACAGCTATGTATATCCCTGCACACGGTCCTCGATCAGCACAGGGGATTTGGTATCCATCGGTTTCGGCTCGTCCGAAACCGATGTTTCTATCCTGAAGTCCTCCACGGTGCGCGGGGCGGTGTCTGGCTACACGATCGGCAGCAAAACGATGGCAAAGGACGTGCGCATCCTGGATACCAACGCCTCAAGCGCCAAGCGGGTGTATTACTCCCGCTTGAACGGCGCAACGCTGGACTCTACGGACGTGCGCTACTGCGCGACGAACGGTGCGGGCGAGATCACCGACCTGATCCTGCGCGATTTTACCGGTGACCTGTATGAATACGGCATCATCACCAGCGTCAAGGAGCAGTCGGACGACATGAGCGTTTCCGGCAGCTATACCTATCTGGTGAATGGAGAAAAACAGACGCTTTCCACCAACGGCAGAACGCTGGGCGCCTCCAACGGACCGGCCAGGCTGACGGTCGAGGACGGGCAGCTTTCCGCGGTGCGCGCGCTGGAGGAGATCAAGAATCCGGACGCCATCACGCAGCTCGGCGTGTCCAAGGACGGGGACAGTTGGCTGTTTTCGGATGAATGCGCGGTATACCGGTCCGAAAACGCGAGCTACAGCCTGCTCTCCCTGACCGAGCTGCGGAACAATTTCGATTCATACAGCATCACCTGCTATTATGACAAGGACACCGTGGACTGCGGGCGCATCCGCATCATCATCGCGCGCGAAAAATAAAGCGGGCGACGCGGGAAAAGGGGTTTCTCTGAGGAGAAACCCCTTTGATATTTCTTGCTTGTTGCACAAACAATAGCTATAATATCTGTATAAAACGCAGATAGGAGCGAGGACGATGGCTTCGGATAAAACCAATGTGATGCGGGTGCTGGAGCAGCACGGGATCCCCTATACGGCGCATGCGTATCCGCACGGAAAGGAAGCGGTGGACGGCGTAACGGTCGCGCGGCTTTTGGGGCAGGATGAGGCGCAGGTGTTCAAGACGCTGGTGGCGCGCGGCCGGTCGGGCGGCTGCCATGTGTTCGTCATTCCGGTGGCGAAGGAGCTTGACCTGAAAAAAGCGGCCAAGGCGGCGGAGGAAAAGGCGGTCGAGCTGGTGCATGTCCGAGAACTGCTCGGCCTGACGGGGTATGTGCGCGGCGGCTGCTCGCCGGTCGGGATGAAGAAGGCGTTCCCGACCGTGTTTGACGAAAGTGTAAACCGCCTGCCGTCCGTTATTGTCTCCGCGGGCAGGATCGGTTTCCAGATCGAGTGCGCGCCGGCGGATCTGCTCGGCCTGACGCAGGCCAGGACCGCGCCGGTCACGACGGACTGAGCAGCTGCTTTGCGTCCGGAAACAGGGCGAACACGGCCTGCACGCCGCAGCCGGAAAGCTGTGCGAGCTTGGCTTCGAGCGTGGAGGCGTCGTCGAACAGGACAAAGTGCGCGCGTCCCTCGCTGTCCGTATAGGTGAAATACTTGGCGCACAGCTCGCGGGAGAAAAAGGTCTGCGATCCGGTGCGGCCGAGCAGGGTTTCGCGTTCGGTGTCGGTGAGCGGTTTGCCGTTGGGCGAGTTGGACGGAAGCGTGAAATCCTGCGAGACCGGCTGCAGGAACGCCGCGATGCGGGCCGCGCCGTAAATGCCCTGCAGGGAGGAGATGTAGTCGGTCAGGCTGCCGCCGGACAGCGCGGTCGGCGTGGTGAGGATCGCATGCGTCAGCGACCGGCCGCAGGCGAGCGGGACGTAGAACGGGATTTCCGCCTCGTGCAGCGCCTTGTCGAACGCAGCGAGCAGCATTCGGCCGCGCGGGGTATCGTGCTCAAAATCCGCGAACACACCGGGCGCGCCCGTGCGCTTTGCCTCGAACACCAGGTCGGCGGCAAGCCTGTCTGCATTGCAGTCGGCGAGCGAGCGCGGCGGGTCGCACAGGCCGAGCAGGCAACGCGCCTGCACAGTGGGAAGCTGCAGGCGCTGCAGCGCGCCCGTGGGCGTGATGCCAAGACAGAGGTGCAGCACGGGGATGCCGTGCTTCGCCGCATATACCGTGTCGCGGCCGGTGCATACCAGGATGAGATTTTTCGTATATACCATTGTGATCGACTCCCTTGCTCTGGACTTTTCGGACAAATTCCATTACACTATATGTGGCAATTCCCAAAGTGAGAACGCAGGAGTAAACGAATGAGCAAACTGATTCCCGACTATGTATTTGAGTCGATTTATGACATTACCCCGCAATTGCTGCGCGAGAACCATGTGCGCGGCGTGCTGATCGACCTGGACGGCACACTGGCCTCGCATAAGGCCGCGCTGCCGCCGGACTCGCTGGCGCCGTTTGTGCGCGCGCTGCGCGACGCGGGGCTGAAGGTGCTGGTGTTTTCCAATAACAGGGCCGCGCGCGTGGGGAAATTCTGCGCCGCGCTCGGTGTGGATTTCATCAGCCGCGCGGGGAAGCCGTTTTCCGGCGGGTTCCAGCGCGCGGCGGAACGGCTGGGCGTACCGCTCTCCCAGACTGCCGTGGTGGGCGACCAGATCTTTACCGACGTGTTCGGCGGCAACCGTGTCGGCGCGCTGACCTGCTATGTGCAGACGCTGGACCGCCGCTTTTTCTGGGTGAATGTGCGCTACCAGCTCGAACGCGGCTTTATCGAGCGCGGCAGGCGCCGGATGGAAGCGAGGGCGCGGCATGATTGAGGCAAGGTTCGGACCCGCCGGCAATTCGGAATCCTTTGCCGCCGAGGGCTTCAAAAAAAGCGAGGACGCCCCCGCCTGGATTGCGGCCAGGGGGCTGACCGCGTTTGAATACCAGTGCGGCCGCGGCGTGCGCTGCGGGGAGGATACCGCGAAAAAGATCGGTGCGGCCGCGCGTGCGCACGGCATCCAGATGAGCATTCACGCGCCGTATTTCATCAACCTTTCCTCTGAGGAAAGCGAGCGGATGGAGAAAAACATCGGGTATGTGCTGGATACGGCGCGGCTTGCCGTGCCGCTGGGCGCGGTGCGCATGGTGGTCCATTGCGGCGGACAGGGAAAGCTGACGCGCGAGCGCGCGATGCGCAACACGCATGAAAATGTGAAAAACATCCTGCGCGCGCTGGAGGAGGAGCATCTGACCGGCTGCGCGGTCTGTCTGGAAACCATGGGCAAAAAAAGCGTGCTCGGTTCCGCGGAGGAGGTCTGCGAGCTGGTGGCGGCAGACGAGCGCCTGCTGCCGTGCATCGATTTCGGACACCTGAACTGCCGCACAGGCGGCGGGATGTCCACGCGGGAGGATGTGGCGCGCCTGTTCGATCGGCTGGAAAACGGCATCGGTGCGGAGCGGACACGCATTCTGCACGCGCACTTTTCCCATATCGAATACAATGACAAAGGCGAGGTGCGCCACCTGACCTTTTCGGATACCGTATACGGGCCGGATTTCCTGCCGGTTGCGCAGGAAACGGCGGCGCGCGGCTATACGCCGACCTTTATCTGCGAATCGGCCGGCACACAGGCCGAGGACGCGCGGATGATGATGGACTTATATAAAAAGGAGACGGAAAAATGAAAAAAGTGCTGCTGATTCATGGACCAAACCTCAACCTGACCGGCCAGCGCGAGCCGGGCATCTACGGCTCGGACACGCTTGCCGCGATCAACGCCGAGGTCGTGGCCAAGTGCGAGCGCCTTGGCATGAGCTGCTCGGTGTTCCAGTCCAACGTGGAAGGGGCGCTGATCGACCGCATCCACGCGGCGCGCGAGGACTGCGCGGCCATTATAATCAACGCGGGCGCGTATACGCATTACAGCTACGCGCTTCGGGACGCGATCGCGGCGGTGCGCCTGCCCTGTGTGGAGGTCCACATGTCCAACGTGCATGCGCGCGAGGAGTTCCGGCACAAATCGGTCATCGGGCCGGTGTGCGCGGGCGTGATCGCGGGCTTCGGCAAGCACAGCTACCTGCTGGCCGTGGACGCGGTCAAGGCGATCATCGGGTGAGGCGGCTATGAAACGGGAAGAATTGCGCGCGCTGCTGTGCGAGGCGCCGTATGACGCGATGGTGCTGACCAGTGAAATCAGCCGGCGGTATGCGACCGGCTTCCATTCGACCGCCGGCGCGGTCTACCTGTCGGCGGATCAGGCGGTGTTCTATACGGATTTCCGCTATGTCGAGGCGGCGCGCGCCGCGGTATCAGGGTTCGAGGTGCGCGAGATCGGCAGCGGGAAGAGCTATTCCGCTGTCATCAACGAGCTGATCGAGCAGGACGGCGTAAAGAAAATCGCGCTGGAAGACAAGCAGATGACCTATGCGGAGTACATGTCCTGGTCCTCCGCGCTGCACGCTGCGGCGATGCGCCTGGAGGATGGTGTGGAGCGCCTGCGCATCACAAAAGAGGACGATGAGGTTAATCGGATTGTCGCCGCACAGCGCATTGCCGAGCGGGCGCTCGAAGAGGTGCTGAACGATATCCGGATTGGCGTGACCGAAAAAGAGGTCGCCGCGCGGCTGACCTACCTGATGCTGCATTACGGCGCGGAGAACATGTCGTTCGACCCTATCGTCGTATCGGGTGCGAACAGCTCCAAGCCGCACGGTGTGCCGACAGATAAGGCGATCGCGGCAGGGGATTTCGTCACCATGGACTTTGGCTGCATTGTGGACGGATACTGCTCGGACATGACGCGCACGGTGGCGGTCGGCTATGTGACCGACGAGATGCAGACCGTATATGATACGGTGCTGAACGCGCAGCTTGCGGGGATTGCGTGCTGCAAGGCGGGCGTCACCGGACGGGCGGTGGATGCGGCGGCGCGTCAGGTCATTGCGGACGCGGGGTACGGCGATGCGTTCGGCCACGGCTTTGGCCATGGCGTCGGCCTGGAGATCCATGAGGCGCCGACCGCGGGACCGCGCGGCGAGGCGCGGCTTCCGGCGGGGGCGGTCGTAACCGCCGAGCCGGGCATCTATCTGTCGGGACGCTTCGGCGTGCGCATCGAGGATATGCTGTATGTGATTGAGGACGGCTGTATCAACCTGACCGAAGCGCCCAAGGCGCTGGTGGTCCTGTGATCGGGCGCGTTGCGTCGCCCCAATGCATCGGCCCGCTGCTAAACGGCTGGGAGGAGGGCATGCTGTACGCCTATCTTGCCGGACGGATGGGATATGCGGTCGCGGATGGGGCGTACCGGTCGGCGCAGGTGCGCGTCGGGGATTTCTGCTTTTTCGCGGGAGAGCCGGACGCGCGTGTCGTGGCCTGGCAGCCGGAGAACGCACGGCCATATACCATACTGATCCCGCGCACACCAGACTGGCGGCCGCTGATCGAACAGTGCTATCTGCAGGCGCGCCTGACGGAGCGGTATGCCTTTGCAAAAAAGAGCGCCTTTCCGCGTGAGAAGCTGTCAGTGCTGGCCGCCCGCGTGCCGGATGGGTACGCCCTGCGTCGGATGGACGGGGCGCTGTTCCGCCAGGCGGGGCAGGAGGAATGGAGCAGGGATCTGACCTCCCAATACCCTGACTGGGATGACTTTGCGGCGCATGGGCTGGGGATAGCGGCAGTAAAGGCGGGGCTGCTGCTGTGCGGCGCGTCCTGCTATGCGGACTGGCCGGACGGCATTGAAGTGGAGATCGACACCCATCCGTCGCACCGGAGGCTGGGTCTGGCGCGCGCCTGCGCGGCGGCGCTTATCCTCGCGTGCCTCGAACGGGGGCTGCATCCGTCCTGGGATGCCGCGAATCCGGTATCCGCACATCTGGCCGAAACGCTGGGCTATCTTCCGGCAGGCGCATATCCGGCGTATGAGCTATGGCAATAGAAAAAGCCGCTGCTTCAGCAGCGGCTTTTTGCGCGGAATCATTTCTTTTCGTCAACGTCCTCGTCGTCGATCTCAAGGTAATCGGCGAGATCCTTGAACAACGCGGTCGGGTCAACGCTGTCCTCCAGCACGATCTGCAGAGGCTCGTTGAGGGAGAGCAGGAACATGCCGAGCAGGCTCTTGGCGTCTACCATGCCGCTCTTGCCGTGGATCCAGATATCAAAGCCATACTTGGTGACGATCTTGTTGATCTTCTGAATGTCGTCCGTATTTTTTACGCGGATTCCTCTGGTCATAGTACTTACCTCCTGTGCAATGCTTGCAAAAATCTGATTTCTGCTATCATTATAGCATAAAAGACAGGAAAATAAAGCGTTTTTTGCAGATTTCTGCATTTTCATCATTTTGAGCCGCTGAACCGGCGGTGGGTCATAATAATTGTGGGAGATGCACAAAACGAGAGAATAAAAATTGTACAATAAGTGAAAGAGCAGCCCGATCCAACCGGCTGCTCTTTTTGCCGTGCAGCGGCCCCACACCGCCGCACGGCTATTCGCCCCCACGGGCTTTCTACTCTGCTATCGATATTGTCGTATCGCCGATGCGGATGCCCGTCACGTCGGAGACGGACAGGAAGCGCCGGCTGTCAGTGCCTGCCTGGTAAACATAAGTGACCTCGAACGTTTCGCGCGCGGACGATTCCTCTCTGGTCAGGCCGCACTCGGAAACCGAGGCGCCGATCATACTGTTGTCCTGCAGGATCACGGCGATATGGGGCGCGCGGTCCAAGAACCCCTCCTCGTCCAGTGAGGCGGGACGCGTCCCCTCGATCCGGATGCCGAGCGGGGACAGGAACAGATGGTCAATATGGCTGCCGTCCGAAAGGTCCAGGCTGAGCGCGCGGGAATAGGTCTGCGCGCTTTTGGCGCGGAAAGAAACCTCCCAAGGCTTCTGCGTCAGCGGCACGCTGCGGGTGTAGATGATCTGCGGCTGCAGATATGGCAGGTCGTCTGCGGTCAAGCCCTGGAAGCGTGCCTCGCGGATTTCCCTGTCCGCTCCCTCCAGCGGGTAGGTGCCGCTGCCGGTATTATCGATCATTTTTCCCGTTCGGGTGTCCAGCAGGGAAACGATATCACCGGAAACGCCTTGATAGAGGTCATAGGGCGGTGTGATCAGCGCAAGGCATAATTCGTCCCCCATAAAACCAACGCCGGCGAACTGTACCTCCGAAGGCTCCCAGGCCTGCGGAAGCGGGACGGAGGAAGTATCCTGCTCCAAATAGGCGGAGGTGCGGTAGGCGTCCTGCTGGTCGGTGGGAAACGCGATGGGATGCGCCTGATAAACCGCCGCAAGGTCAAGGCTGGCGGTAAGGACTTCGCTGGTTTCCATGCTGGAGGCGGGGCCGATGGTCAGGGTAAGGTCACGGTCGCCGGGGTCTTCGGCAAGGGCGAACTCCTGATAAAAATATTGGACGGCCTCGCGGGAATCCGTAAAGATGCTCTGCCCGCGGCTGGAATAGGCGGTATCCGTCCCGTCGGTCAAAAGGGAAACCGTTTCAAAGTGGATTGGGTTGGAAAGGGGGGAGCCATCCGCATAACGGAAGGAATAGATGAGCGCGACGCCGGTGCGGGTGACGATGGCATCCTCCACGGTCAGCGTGCAGCCGTTCATGGTGGCGCCCTTCTGCAGAGGGATGGCGAGCTCGTCGGGAATTACGACATCCTGCCCAAAGATGGTTTTCCAGCCGACCGAAACCTGAAATACGGCGGCGGCCGTTACGGTCAGCAGGGCCGCCGCCAGCACGGCGGAGACAAGCCGCCGCGGACTGCGCAGCGGCATACGCCTGCCGCGCCGGGCGCGCTGCTCCCTGACGGCTCCGGCGATGTCGTAAGCGGGTGTCTGGATGCGCTCAAGCGCTTCGCGGATGCGGATTTCATCGGGTGTTGGACTCATACGGCTGCTTCCTCCTCCTTTCTGCCGGCGTGCCTTCCAATGCCTGCGCGAGCTTTTTGCGGGCGCGTTCATAGCGCTTGCGCAGGGTGGCGGCGGGCTTTCCGTAAATGACAGCCAACGCATCGAAGCTGCGCTGCTCGATCACGCGGCCGAATACCAGCGCTCTCTGCTCCGGCGACAAGGCCTGCAGCGCCCGCCGCAGGTTGTCCCCGATATAATCCGGATCGGCGGCGGCTGGCGGCGGTGTGAGAAGCTGGAACTTCCGGCGGCGCAGCATGTCGATACAGGTGGTATAGGCAAGGCGGTAAAGCCAGGCGCTCAGGCTGGTGCCTGTCCGGAAACGGCTGCGGTTATCATAGGCCTTGATAAAGGTGGTCTGCACGGCGTCCTGCGCTTCGTGGTAATCACAGAGGATGTGATGGCAATACCGCAAAAGCGGCTGGCCGTACAGCTCGATCGCATCGGCGAGCGCCTGTTCCCCGCCCAGGGCGAAGCGCTCGTCCAAGGTGCGGGCGTCCATCCGGCGCCCCCCTTTCTGAAAAGAACATGTTCATTTCTTATAACGTGCGGCGGCCTGGTTTTGTGACATGCCCGCGCGAGTTTTTTCCGTTTTGTTACCAAAGCAGCACAGGGGATGCAAACCGAAGATTAATGAAATTTATATAATATTTATCGATTATCATTAAATTATAATTGACAAAGATATAAACCTGTGCTATTCTTCAGGAAGAGGTGAAAGGTATGCTGGAAACGCAGAAGAATATCGTTCGGGCAAGATGCGCAGATATTGGGACGCTGCTGCGGGTCCTGTTCTGGATCACCGTGGCTTTGGTTGCGGTGCGCCTTGTCTATGGGACGTGGCTGCTGTTCCAGCCCGCGGAGATGCTGGTGGAGCATTTTTCCCTTGGCGTAAGCTGGACCGGTACGGAGGACTGGCAGGGCGCGGTACGGTTTGCCTGCGGGGTCTCGTTCTGGTGGAGCACGCTGTTCTGGATTGTGATCGCGGGGGTCCTGCGGCTGGGCTGCGCTATATTCCGGGGAATCGACCGGCAGGGGACGCCGTTCCTGCCGTGCCATGTCCGTGCGGTGCGCGGCATCGGCCTGCTTGTGATGGCGCTGGGCCTGCTGCGCGGCGGCCTGCCCGAGCTGCTCTATACTGTCTGCGGTTTTGCGGTGGATCGGCAGGAGACGCTGCTTCGCGGCGGCGTGCGCATCGTGATGGAAACCGGCGGCGGCTCGCTGGTCAACTGGAACTACCTGCTGCTTGGCGGCGTGGTTTTGTGCCTGTCCTATGCGTTTGCCTATGGCGCGCATTTGCAGCGGGAAGCCGACGAGACACTGTAGGGCGGTGGCGTATGGCAATCATATTGCGGCTTGACCGTGTGATGGCGGACCGGAAGATGTCGCTGGGCGAGCTGGCCGAGCGGGTGGGCATTTCCAACGTCAACCTGTCCAAAATCAAAACCGGAAAGATCAGTGCGATCCGTTTTTCCACGCTTAACGCGATCTGCAGCGCGCTGGACTGCCAGCCGGGAGATATCCTGGAGTACCGGCGCGAGGAAACGGAAGAAAAATAACAGGGGCGCTGGAAGCTTTGCTTCCAGCGCCCCTGCGCATGTCCGGCGCCGCGTCTGCCGGCAGCCGGCTGTGTTTGAGAATGGGAGGGCGGCGCGCCTCTCTTACGGCGCGTATACGAGCGCCTCGCTCGATACCGTCTGGCCGTCCTTGCGGATGGTAACGACATAGGTCCCAGCGGCATCCTCCTGGTCAAAATAATCCCTGCCCTCGAAATCGGCGGGCTTGGTCAGGTGCCAGAGCTGGTAGCTGCCTGTGCTGACCGTGCTTTCCGCGTGCGATTTGCTGCCGACCGGCGTGCCGTCCTTGGTCACCTGGATTTCCACCGCGCCGGTCACGTTGCTGTCATAGCTGACCGCCAGCCACGGAAGCGCGGCCGCGTTTTCCGGCTGCAGGTAGGCATCGTCCCACGGATGCGCGTCCGTATAGTCCGCGGGGAGGCGCTCATAGGAGGCCTGGTCGTTTACGACCCAAACCTGCACATTTTCCACCGCGGGCGCCAGCGTAACCTGGAAAGAGACGCGATAGGCTGCGGTGTCCTCGCCGTTTTTGACGACGACATACGCGCCGTTTTCCAGATCCACGTCTTTCAGGCCGAAGTAGACCGTATGATAGGTCTTGCCGTTTTCCTCATAGGTGCGGTCTGCAATGGAGTCCACGGGCGCGCCGAGCTCTTCCGGAACAGCGCCGTATCCGGCATAGTAGGTATTGCCCTCCTTGGCCGGAATGCCGAAGCCAATCCAGTAGTCGGAAACGCCCTGGGCGTTCTGGTGCTTCATCAGGTGCGCGCCGCTGATGGTGACCTCGGTCACATCCCCTTTGACCGTGCTGGAAACCTGATAATCCCGCACAAGCGCATCGGCGTCAATGGTTCCCGACTGGTCGAGGAGCGGCGCCTTGACGATATCGGCCTGCTGGACGGTATCTCCGCCGCCCGAACCCGAGCCGCCGCTCGAGGGGCCGTCCTGCGTCGGCGCGCCGTTCTCGCCGTTCGAGGTGCCGGCATGGCCGGGCTGGATCGAGCCGGTGCCGGAGGCTACCGCCTCGCTGCTGTTATTGTCGATTTTGGAGCCGGTGGTGTTGACTGTGACGCCGGAAGCGCCGTCGGAAACCGCAACATGGGACACCTTGCCCGCACCCTTGACGGTCGTACCCGTGCCGGCGGTCGATACCCGATCGATCTGCGCGCCGCTTTCCGCGGAAATCAGCGTATCCGCGGCCTGTTTGGTCACATCGACCGAAGCGACCGAGCCGGAAACGGACAGCTCTGTTTGCGCTGCGGAAATAGCGACGGTTTCTACAGACGCATCCGCGGCAATCATGACCGAAGCGGAGGCGGCGGTTTCAGCGATTTCGACGCGGTCTGCCGAACCGGAAACGGACAGCGACGCATCCGCGCCGTAAAGCGTGACCTCTCCGACCTGGGCGGCGGCGCTGACGCTGACCGACGCGGCGGCATGGACGTTCACGCGGCCGGCGCGGGCAGCTCCGTCCAGCGCGACCGAGGTCCGCCCATCAATCCGGACGCTGCCGGCGGCAAGGCCGTCCGCCGTCACATCCGCCGTGGTACCCGCGGAAATGACAAGGCCCGCGGTCTTGCCGGAAAGGGTGACGCCCTCGGTATCGCGCGCGCTGGCGGCGGCATTGATAACGGTAAAGCCGTTTTCATTTTCCAGCACAGCCTCGCCGGACGAGGTTATGTATTCCTCGATCGCCTTGTCCAGAAGCGCCATGGTGGAAGCGCGGTCGATATGCTCGTCCGGCGCGACACGCCCGCCGCCTACGCCGTCCAGGATACCCATTTCCGCGAGCGGCGCCATATAGCCCGCCGCCCAATCTGCGACTCGGCCTCCGTCGGTGAACTGGCTCAGGTCGGGGGAGGCGTCCGGCGCCATACCCATTGCGCGGGCGAACATGGTCATTGCCTCCTGACGGGTGACGGGGTCCGCCGCATTGGCGTTTTTTCCGTCGCCTTCAAGGATGCCGGCTGCGGTGCATTTCAGGATCGCGTCCGCGTACCACTCGCTGCCGGTCAGGTCGGCATACTTGTTTTCCGCCTTTTCGGTCAAGCCGAACATGCGGGTGAAAATAGCGGCAAGCTCGCCGCGGGACAGGGAGCGGTACGGCTTGAAGGTGCCGTCGCTGTTGCCCTCTACGATGCCGTGCTGCACCCAGCGGTCGATCGAGCTGGCGGCCCAGCTGTTTGCCGCGTCCTCCATAACGGGCTTTGCATCGGCGGCTGCGGCCGAAACGGACAGCATGGACAGCGCCATCGTGGTGGACAAGATCGCGGCCAGTGATTTTTTCATTCGCATTTGCATTCTCCTCATTGGTCGTATAGCGGTGAGCCCGCGGTCGTGCGGGCGGTAACGGTGCGCGGTACCGCGCTCTGGTGCTTACTATACGACAATTTCGAGCGGAAAACAAGGATAAAAAGCTGGTTTTAGAACAATGTGGATTCCATAACAAGAAGAAAATAGAAAAACAACAAAATAACAGAACTTTTTGGAGTAAAACCATGTGCAGGCTTGTTGAGGACGGGCAACGGGAAAAGACCGCTGAAACGATGCGTTTCAGCGGCCTTTTTCAGAACAAAGTAATTAATGGGGAGGGAGGGTTTACGGCTCCAGGCGGTTCATGTCGCGCGGGAACATGGAAGCGTCGCGCACATTGTTCAGCTTCAGGAGCTGCATGGTCAGGCGCTCCAGGCCGATGCCCAGACCGCCGTGCGGCGGCATGCCGTACTTGTGCAGAATGGTGAACGACTCAAACAGCTCCGCGTTCATCTTGCGGGCCGCGAGTTTGTCCATCTGCTCCTGATAATCATGAATGCGCTGGCCGCCCGTCGTGATCTCCAGCCCGCGGAACAGCAGGTCGAACGACAACGCCAGCTTGGGGTCCTCCGGATCGTCCATCGCGTAAAACGGACGCTTGGCGGACGGGAAGTGCGTAACGAACACGAACTCGCTGTCGTGCTCCTCCTTGGCCCACTGGCACAGCAGGACCTCTTCGTCCGGATTGAGGTCGTAACGGTTTTTGGATTTATGGCCGTATTTTTCCTCCATGATCTGCTTGGCCTCATGGAAGCGGATGGTCGGGATCTCGCGGATCTCCGGCACGTCGGCCTTGAGAAGCGCCAGCTCCTCCGCGCAATGCTCCTTGACATAAGCCATGACCGCCTTGAGCATGCCGATTTCCATCGCCATCACGTCATACATGGAATCGATATAGGCCATCTCGAAATCAAGGCCGATATACTCATTCAAATGGCGCGAGGTATTATGCCGCTCGGCGCGGTAAACCGAGCCGATTTCGAACACGCGGCCGAACGCGCCCGCAAGGTACTGCTTGTGGAACTGGGGCGACTGCGCCAGGTAAGCGGGCTGACCGAAGTAGTCCAGCTTGAACAGGTTCGCGCCGCCCTCCGCGCCCGCGACAACGATCTTGGGTGTGTGGATGTGGGTAAAGCCCTGCGACTGCATATACTGGGCGAAGCCGTCCGCAATCGCGCCCTGCACACGGAACACCGCCTGCTTGACCGGATGGCGCAGGGTGATCGGGCGCAGCGGCAGATCGACGTCGAGCGACAGGCCCATATATTTTTTGCCCAGCGGCACGGGAAGCTGCTCGTACGGGCGGCCGATGACCTTGACCGCGCTCAGCACAACCTCGACGCCGTGCTCGGCGCGGGGTTCCTCATGCACCTTGCCGGTGACCTCGAGCACCATGGCGTCCCGAATATCCGCGCGCTTGACGCCGCCGATCTCGTCCCCCTGGAACGTGCATTGAATCAGGCCGCGCTCGACACGCATGATGACGAACGAAAAATCGGACATATCACGGGCGCGGTGTACGGTGCCGCGGAACGTGACCTCGCTGCCGACCGCGCCGCAGACGCGCTTGACGGTATCAACGTACTGTCCCGCTTCATGAATCATTTCCATAATTATAACGCCTCTCTATTCAGCATTCTCATACAGGAATACATTGTACCATGAAAAGAGAAGATAAACAAGTTTTTTTACGGGAAAAAGCAGGCGGGACACATTATTTTGTACTCTTGCGCAGGATAACGGGCGGCGCGGCGTTGAAATGTGTCTGGTGGGCGCGGAGGAGCAGGTCAAGTACCTGCTCAACCTGCGGTGGGAGGGCGTTCCCGTCTGAGGGCTTTACGCCCACGCGGCGGTACATATCGCGGTATAAAAGGAGAAGGCCCTTGCAGATCAAGTCAAGTTCGCCGAGGGTGACCGGAAAATCAGCCGGCTGCTGCTCCAGCTCTGCTTGCAGCAATTTCGCCTGTTGCTCTCGCAGGCGGCGTAACGCCAGTTGGTAGGCTGCGCGGACAGCGGAAGGACTGCCGCCAAGCTGTTCGGCGATTTTTCGGAATGTCAGTTTTTGCTGCCGCAGCAGGTAGACTTCACGCTGACGTTTGGTCAGGATACCCAAATTCTGTTCGGAACATTCGGTCATAATGAAATCACCTCAAAAATATTTTAGGACTATTAGTCCAAAAATACAAGTGGACATATTGTACTAAAATATAATGGTCACGGTGATATGATGAAGCTTAGAATCCGCGATTTGCGGGAGGATAAGGACCTGACGCAAAAAGAGGTTGCGGCATATTTGCATTGCGACCAATCCCTGTACTCCAAATATGAGCGTGGAGAGCGCGATTTGCCGCTCGCTTTGTTTATCAAGCTGGCGCAGTACTATCAAGTGAGTCTGGATTATCTGGCAGGGTTGACCGACAACAAACACTTAAAATGAAAACGCACTGTTTTGAGGGAAAACGGTGCGTTTTGTTTATTTTTGTCACAGTACAGCAAAATACAATGAAATAATAGGACAAAACGGACGGTCCGCTTCAATGTTAAAATGCGTTGCTTGCAGCAACGGGCAGCTCCTCATATAATTATGACAAAGACCGGAAGAAAGGAGGTTACCCCTGATGCTCAACGAAAATATAAAAGCAATCAGAAAATCAAAAGGTCTTTCGCAGCAGGAGCTTGCTGTAAAGCTGAACGTGGTGCGGCAAACAATTTCCAAGTGGGAGCAAAGCTTGTCAGTTCCTGATTCCGATATGCTGATCGCCCTATCGGAAGCGCTTGAAACACCCGTAAGCACGCTGCTTGGAGAGAACGTCATGGAGCAGGAAGCCGATGACTTAAAGGCGATTTCCGCAAAACTGGAGGTGATAAACTTGCAGCTCGCACAGAGAAAAGCCGCGGGAAAGAGGATGCTGCATTGGTGCCTTATCGCATTGTGCGCAGGCATAGCAGTGATTTTTGCATGCGTATTGGCATTGGAAAGCCCTTACCTGGGCTGGGACTACAGTGATCCGGAAACGGCTGTTCTCGGCGTTGCGCTGCACGCATTCGAATGGCTGTTTGTCAGAGCGGCGCCGATTATCCTGATTGCCGCATTCCTTGGACTTTTCCTGACACGAAAGGAATAGATGATAAAACCTGAAAGGCAGATACCGTATGAGTGTATCTGCCTTTTATCCTATCGTTTCAGCCTTTTCAGTACGGCTTGCGCTTCCGCGCGGCCCTCGCCGCTGGCGATGATGGCTATTGCATACACCGCCGCGCCTGCCGCGACCGCGCAGATCAGCCGCAGCAGGTTGCTGACGGGCAGCAGCGTGCAGCCAAACGCCGCCGCGCCGCAGAGCAGCGCACAGACCAGGATGCGCGCCAGGTTTTTCGCGGGTACGCGGAAAATAAAGCGCTTGCGCACGCGCACCGCCGTAATGATAAAATACGAGGCAAACGCGACGACCGAGCCGAGCGCGCCGCCGGTGAACCCGAGCGTTTTGAGCAGCACGACGCTGCACACCACCTTGATGGCCGCCGCCGCTGCGCTGTTCTGCAGCACATGGATGGTGGACTGCTCCAGTTCATACGCTTTGTTGGCGTATTCGGTCAGCCCCATGAAAAGCATGGCGAGCGCGGTGTAGGCGATGACCGGCGCGCCTGCGTCGTACCCCGCCGCGAACAGGAAGCGGGACATGGGCAGCGCCACCGCGGACAGCCCCGCGACAGCCGGCACCGCGATCAGCAGATACAGCCGCACGCCCTGGTCGAGCAGCGGCTTGGCGGCGGCCTGTCCGCCGTCGCGCCAGGCGCGCAGCACGTTCGGATATACGCCGCGCATGATGCCGACCGAGATCATCGTAAAAATACCGGAGGCGATCGAGTTGTTCTGGTTGTAGACCGCAAAGGCCTCCTTGCCGAAAAAGCCCGTCACCAGATAGCGGTCGATCATGTTGAGCAGCGCGACCGCGATCGATACCCCCATGAGCGGCACGCCGTAGGCGAAAAACTTGTGCAGCAGGGGGCGGGAGAACCAGCGCAGGCGCACGACCGTCGGGATGGACAGCGCAAAGACCGCGCCCAGGCCGGCCAGACCGTCCGCGAGGGTGTTGGCGATGAACGCGGGCGCGGCGGAGGGGTAATCGGATGCGCCGTGGACGATCGCATAGGCGATGGCCAGCTTGCCCGCCGCGGAAAACAGGCTGAGCGAGATGGAGGCGCGCATCCGGCCGAGCTGGATCAGCGCGGAGTTGAGGATCTGGAACACGGTATAGCTGAAGAACATGCACGCGCCGCCGAGCCAGACCGGATCGCGCGTGACCGCGGCCGCGCAGAGCGCGACGGCCGCGACGGCCGCGCAGATCAGCAGATAGATGGCTGAAACGGTCGAAAACAGCGCGCTGGCGCGGTCCCTGCGGAATTCCTCGCCCACATAGCGCGTGGCGGCGTTCGCCATCCAGCCCGCGACGACCAGATAACAGAACTGCACGGTCGTGTTGACGATGCCGAACGTGCCGACCGCGTTCTGTGTGAAAATATGCGTATACAGGGAAGAGCACGCGATGACGAGCAGCCCTTCGACCACCTTGGCGGGGAGGAACAGCATCGCGTCGCGCGTCATAGTGTTTTTACCGGACAAATGGGGAGCCCTCGCTTTCGGTCAGATAGCTATAGTATAGCATGGTTGGGCGGCAAAAACAAATACGGCTTTGCCGGAAACGCCTTTTCCTTGCGGCGGGCGCGGCGGTATGTTATGATAAAACCGGACGGAACAATACACAAGCTGTGAACGGAGGAATGCAATGTACAGCCAAAGAGGGAAGATCAGGATACCGCCTTATGTTTTTATTTTGCTTCTGGCCGTTATTTTGGGCGGCTACCTGTTCAGCGGCGGGCTGGCCGGCGTGAACGCCCGCGCGCTTGCACACGCGGTGGAGGCAATACCGGAGGAGACGACCCAGGTATCCCTGAACGAGCTGGTCCCGTTCGAGTGGGACGAGGTATATACGTTCGACCCCTATACCTCGGAGGAGGAGATCAAACGCATCATCCGGCTGGACAGCGGCGCGGTTGAGGAGAGCGTCAGCGAGGGGATGGTGCAGCTTGTGTTTGTCGAGTGGGGAAAGGAAAGGGTCGTGGCGAGCGTTTGCGCGTATCCGGATAACCTTGGCTACGATATCCGCATCCCTTTCAACCACGGGGACGAGGGATACGGCGTGCTGCGCTATGAGGACAACGCCGTGTTCTCCAAAAGCACGGAAAACGGCGTGACCGTTCTTGCCTATCTCCCGTGAGCGGGAGAGCCGCCCCTGACGGGCGGCTTTCTTTTGCATTTGCCGGTGTTCCGTGGTATACTATGGTATACTCACGCGAGTATTACCAGCCTTATCAGGAGGAGTTGTCCCTTGCGAGTCATGCATGTTATGGGCGGCGGCGACGTGGGCGGCGCCAAAACCCACATTATGAATATGGTCACCGGCCTGAGCCGGCGGAACGAGGTCATGCTGCTTTCGTTCCGCGCCGGCCCGTTTGCGGATGAGGCGCGCGAGCGCGGCATCGACGTCCGTGTGATCGAGCGGCATAACCCGTTCCGCGCGGCGCGCGCGATGCGCGACCTGGTGGACGAGTTCCGGCCGGACATTATCCACTGCCACGGCGGCCGCGCCAACCTGATGGGGGCGATGGTGCGCCGTTCGCGCCAGGTGCCGATTGTGACGACCGTGCATTCGGATTATAAGCTGGACTATCTCGGCAACCCGTTCAAGCAGCATACATTCGGCGCGGCGAACGCGGTCGCGCTGCGTTTTCTGGATTTCTACCAGCCGGTCGCGGACCGGATGGCGCGCACGCTGATCGAGCGCGGCTTCGATCCCGAACGGATTGTGAAGATTTACAACGGCATGGATTTCAAACGGCCGGAGGGCGAATTTGACCGCGCGGCCTATCTGCGGGATGCCTACGGCGTGGAGGTGGAGGCGGGCGACGTGCTGTGCGGAATCGCCGCGCGCCTGACCGCGGTCAAGGATATCGCGACGACCGTGCGCGGCTTTGCCGCGGCGCTTGCGGAAGCGCCGCAGCTGCGCCTGTTCATCGCGGGCGACGGCGAGGATGAGGAGATGCTCCGCAGGCTGTGCGCCCAGCTCGGCGTGGCGGAGCGCGTGACGTTCTGCGGCTGGGTTTCCCCGGTCGAGCCGTTTTTCCGCGCAATGGACATCAACCTTTTGTCCTCGGTGTCCGAAACTTTCCCGTACTCCATTCTCGAGGGCATCTGCGCGGGCTGTGCGACCATCTGCTCGGATGTGGGCGGCATGCCCGAACTGATCGACACGGGCGAAAACGGCTATATTTTCCCCGTTGGGGACGACCGCCAGCTTGCCAGATACATGGTGCGCCTGGCAAAAGACCCCGCGCTGCGCAGCGCCTTTTCCGAGGCGCTGTACGACAAGGCCTCCCGCGAGTTTTCCCGCGAGAACATGTGCGCGCGGCAGGAGGCGAACTACCGCCATCTGCTCGCCCGTTTCCACCGGCCCAAACACGAGCGCGAGAGCATCGTGATCTGCGGCGCGTACGGGCGCGGCAATGCGGGTGACGACGCGATTCTGGAGGCGATCGTGCAGGAGATGCGCGCGCTCGATCCGGAGCGCACGATCTGCGTCATGTCCCGCCGCCCGAAAGAGACCCGCCTGGTTTACCGGACGAACGCGATTTATACGTTCAACGTGTTCGCCGTGCTGCGGCGGTTCCGGCGCGCGGCGCTGTATATCAACGGCGGCGGCTCGCTGATGCAGGACGTCACCTCGACGCGGTCGATCTGGTATTACTGCTATACCCTGCGCGCGGCGAAAAAGCGCGGCTGCAAGGTGATGATGTACGGCTGCGGCATCGGTCCGATCAACCGCGCGGGCAACCGCGTCATGGCGGCCAAGACGATCGACCGGTCGGTCGACCGCATTACGCTGCGCGACGATAACTCCCGTTCGCTTCTGGCCGAGATGGGCGTGACCCGTCCGGACATCCGCGTGTCCGCCGACCCGACGATCATTCTGGACCCCGCGCCGCGCGAGGTCGTGTCGCTCGCCATGGAGCAGAGCGGCATCGATCCGGAAGGGCGCTATATCGGCTTCGGCCTGCGCAACTGGAAAGGGCTGGACGCGGCGCTGCCCGAGATCGCGGCGGCGGCCAATTACGCCTATGAAAAGCATGGGCTGACGCCGGTGTTCGTCCCCATCGAATTCCCGAACGACCTGATGCCCGCCGAGCGGGTGGGGGCGCTGCTCCGCTGCCCGTGGCACGCGGTGCGCACCCGCCAGCCGATCGAGGTGACCATCGGCATCCTGGCGCGCATGAAAACCGTGGTCGGCATCCGCCTGCACTCGCTGATGTTCTCCGCCGGACAGGGCGTGCCAGTCGTGGGCATGAGCTACGACATCAAGGTGGACGGTTTCCTCAAATATATCGGCAGCCGCACTTGCCTGCAGCTGCAGACCGTGCGCGCGGAGCCGCTGTGCCGCCTGATCGACGAGTGCGTGTCCGGCGCGCTGGACGGGGAGGTGCGCCGCACCGCCGGAATGCTGCGCGAGCGCGAGCAGGAAAACGTGCGCGGCGCGGCGCTGCTGCTGGGCCTGGAGTATGAAAAAAAGGACGGGGAAAACGCATGAAAAACCATATCGTCTGTCTGTCGACGACCAACTACCACCCGCTGCCGACCCGCAAGCAGAACGTGATGAGCCGCCTGCGGAACGCGGAGGTGCTGTATTTTGACCCGCCGGTGTCGGTGATCGCGCCGCTCAAGGACAAAAAAGCGTCCGCGTACCTCTCGAAATACAAGCGGCCGGGGGAAAAGGTGGAGGGGCATGAAAACATCACGGTCTACGCCCTGCCGCCCGTCCTGCCGTTTTTCAACAAGTTCCGGTGGGTCAACCGCCTCAACCAGAAGCGCCAGGCCGCGTTCGTGCGCCGGAAGATGCGCGAGCACGGCTTCGGGGAGGAAACGGTGCTCTGGTGCTACTCGCCGTCCTCGTGCGATATCACGGCGCATGTGCCGCACCGCGCGCTGGTTTATGACTGCGTGGACCGCCATTCGGCCTATAAGGGCCATATCGATCCGGCGGTGGTGGACCGGATGGAGCGCGACCTCGCGGGGGCGGCGGATCAGGTGTTCGCAACTGCGGTCGGGCTGGCCGAAACGCTGGAAAAGGTGAACCCCACGACAAAAATGATTCCGAATGGCGCGGCGTATGAGATTTTTTCGCGCGTGCAGACCGAAAAAGGCAGCCTGCCCTGTCCGGAGGATATGAAGGGCCTGAAGCATCCGGTGTTCGGGTTTGTGGGCATGCTGCAGGAGTGCATCGATTACGCGCTGATCGAAAAGCTGGCAAAGGAGCGGCCGGACGCGACCGTGTTCCTGATCGGCCGGACGCTGCCGGGCGTGGACCTGTCGCATCTGCGGCAGTACCCCAATATCGTATTCCACGGCCTGGTGCCGCAGCCCGAGCTGCCTGCGTATCTGGCGCAGATGGAGGTGTGCCTGAATGTGTTCCGCGCGGGCGCGCTGAGCCGCGACGTATCCCCGCTCAAGTTTTACGAGTACCTTGCGACCGGCAAGCCGGTGGTTTCCACACGCGAGCCGCTGCAGGTCGAGGACTTCGCGGACGTGGTGTATATCGCGCGCGACGCGGACGAGTTTATCGCCCTGTGCGACGCGGCAGCGGCGGAAAATGATCCGGAAAAAGCGGCCAAACGGCTGGCCTACGGCGCGCAGTGCTCCTGGAGCGAGCGCGTGCGCCAGATCGAGGCGGCGCTGTACGAAAAGGGCGTTCTGCACGAAAGCTGAGAGCCGCGGCCCCCATCTTTGGGCATTTGCACAAAACGAGAAAAAACGGCGTAAAACGCTTGCAATAAACAGGCGCTTTGGATAAAATATTAGTGTATCTCCACCGATAGCGGGACAAGCAGCGAAAGAGGTGTACACATGATCGGAAGCGTGTTTCTGGATAAGGCGGCGCAGTCTATCCGCATGCAGTTCTTCAATCTGGGTACCGGGCATTCGTGCATGCTTTCGGGCATCGGTGCAGCTAATTGAGCGCGTATATAGGACACGGGTCTATCCGTGTCCTCATTTGTTTTTGAGGAGGAATATGCGATGAAAAAGGTGCTCGTCGTCATGGGGTCGGACAGCGACCTGAAGGTTATGGAAAAATGTGTGGACCGGCTGAAATCGTTTGCCATACCGGCCGAGGTGCGGATCTGTTCCGCGCACCGCACGCCCGCGGCGGCGGAGCAGCTTGCGAAAAACGCGGCGGCAGAGGGCTTCGGCGTGATCATCGCGGCGGCGGGCAAGGCCGCGCATCTGGGCGGTGTGCTGGCAGCCTACACCACGCTGCCGGTTATCGGCGTGCCGATGGGAACCAGCGTGATGGGCGGCATGGACAGCCTGCTGTCCATGGTGCAGATGCCCAAGGGCATTCCGGTCGCGTGCGTGGCGATCGACGGCGCGGACAACGCGGCTATCCTCGCGGCGCAGATGCTCGCCCTGTCGGACGAAGCGCTTGCCGGAAAACTGCGGCAGTTTAAGCAGGAAATGGCCGACGAGGTCATGGCCAAGGATGAAAAGGTAAAGGCGCAGTTTGCATAACCACCCGCGCAGACTGGGTAAAACCCAAAAACAAAAGTTTGTTTGTTTTTAAATTACACATATAAATGGAGGAATTGGACATGCAAAAGAAAGAGCAGATGTACGAAGGAAAGGCAAAAAAAGTGTTTGCAACCGACGACCCGAACCTGGTCATCGTCGATTACAAGGATGACGCGACCGCGTTCAACGGGGAGAAAAAGGGGACGATCGTCGGCAAGGGCGCGATCAACAACGTCATGTCCAACCACATGTTTCAGCTTCTGGAGCAGCAGGGGGTGCCGACCCATTTCGTCGAGCAGCTCTCTGACCGCGAAACGGTTGTGAAAAAGGTTTCTATCGTACCGCTCGAGGTCATTATCCGCAACATTTCGGCCGGCTCCTTTGCCAAGCGCTACGGCGTGGAGGAGGGCATCGTGTTCGACGAGCCGACCGTCGAATTCTCCTATAAGAACGACGACCTGGGCGACCCGCTCATGAATGCCTACCATGCGATCGCGTTGAAACTCGCCACCCGCGAGGAGATCGAGCAGATCAAGGGCATGGCGTTCAAGGTCAACGAGGTCATGAAGCAGTATTTCGATACGCTGAACGTGATTCTGGTCGATTTCAAGCTGGAGTTCGGCAAGACCGCGGACGGTAAAATCGTGCTGGCCGACGAGATCAGTCCGGACACCTGCCGCCTGTGGGACAAGACCACCAAGGAGAAGCTGGATAAGGACCGGTTCCGCCGCGACCTGGGCGGCGTCGAGGAAGCGTACCAGGAGATCATGAAGCGCGTGATGGGCAAGTAACCGCCTGCGGGAACGCGCCTGATCGGGCAAACCCAAAACCGGAAGAAGATAAGGAGCAACTATGGGAGGATTTTTTGGCGCGGTCTGCAAGCAGGACTGCGTACTGGATATATTTTTCGGCGTGGACTATCATTCGCATCTGGGTACACGGCGGGGCGGCATGATCGTCTACGACAAGGAGGTCGGCTTTCAGCGCCAGATCCACAATATTGAAAACACCCCGTTCCGGACCAAGTTTGAAAAGGATCTGCAGGATTTTCAGGGCTGCAGCGGCATCGGCTGCATCAGCGATACCGACCCGCAGCCGCTGCTCGTGCGGTCCCACCTTGGCCTATACGCGCTGACCACGGTCGGCATTATCAACAACGCGGAGGAGTTGGTTTCCCGCTATTTTTCCGACCATGGCCATCAGTTCATGGCCATGAGCTCGGGCAAGGTCAACTCCACCGAGCTGGTCGCGGCGCTCATCAACCAGAAGGACGACCTGGTATCCGGCATCCTGCACGCGCAGGAGCTGATCGACGGCTCGCTCACCCTGCTCGCGCTGACGCGGGAGGGGATCATCGCCGCGCGCGACAGGCTGGGCCGCCTGCCGGTGCTGATCGGCAAAAGCGAGGACGGGCATTGCGTTTCGTTCGAGTCGTTCGCGTACCACAAGCTCGGCTACGAGGACGCCTATGAGCTTGGGCCGCGCGAGATCGTCAAGGTCACGGCGGACGGATTTGAAACGCTGTCGCCGGCCGGAAAGGAAATGAAAATATGCGCGTTCCTCTGGACGTATTACGGCTACCCCAATTCCAATTATGAGGGCGTCAACGTCGAGGTGATGCGCTACCGCAACGGTGAGATCATGGCGCGCGACGATAAAAAGCGCGGCCTGGCGGAAAATGTGGATTTTATCGCCGGCGTGCCGGATTCCGGCGTGCCGCACGCGATCGGCTACGCCAACGAATGCGGCAAACCGTTTGCGCGTCCGTTTGTCAAATATACCCCGACCTGGCCGCGCTCGTTCATGCCGGCCAACCAGAAGATTCGCAACCAGGTCGCCAAGATGAAGCAGATCCCAGTACCCGAGCTGATCGAGGGGAAAAAGCTGCTGTTCGTGGACGATTCGATCGTGCGCGGCACCCAACTGCGCGAAACCGTGGAGTTCCTGTACGAATCCGGCGCGAAAGAGGTCCATATGCGGTCGGCCTGCCCGCCGATCATGTACGGCTGCAAATACCTGAATTTCTCCTCCAGCAATTCTGAGATGGAGCTGCTGGCCCGCCGCACCGTGCAGGAGCTGGAGGGCGACGAGGGGCAGAAGCACCTGGAGGAATATGCGGATGCGAATACCGAGCGCGGCCAGTGCATGCTCAAGACGATCTGCGAAAAATTCGGCTTCAGTTCGCTCGGCTACCAGTCGCTTGACGGACTGCTGGAGGCCATCGGCCTGGACCGCGACAAGGTCTGCACCTACTGCTGGAGCGGCAAAGAATAAGCCGCTCCCCATACTAAACGACGAAGGAGTATTACTATGAGTGAAAGCCGTTCTGAAAGCTACAAGGCTGCCGGCGTTGACGTGACCGCGGGCTATGAAGCGGTCAAGCTGATGAAGCCGATGGTCGAATCGACCTTTACCAAGGGCGTGATGGGTACGCTGGGCGGTTTTGGCGGTCTGTTCCGTCCGGATTTCAAGGGCATGGCCGACCCCATCCTGGTTTCCGGTACGGACGGTGTGGGTACCAAGCTCAAGCTGGCCTTCCTGATGGATAAGCACGACACGGTCGGCATCGACTGCGTGGCCATGTGCGTCAACGACATCGCGTGCTGCGGCGCACAGCCGTTGTTTTTCCTGGACTATATCGCGGTCGGCAAAAACCATCCGGCCAAGATCGCGCAGATGGTTTCCGGCATCGCGGAGGGCTGCCGCCAGGCGGGCTGCGCGCTGATCGGCGGCGAAACCGCGGAGATGCCCGGCTTTTATCCGGAGGACGAATACGACATGGCAGGGTTCTCTGTCGGCATGGTGGACAAGGAGAAAATGATCGACGGGACGACGATCCGGCCGGGCGACGCGCTGATCGGCGTGGCCTCCTCGGGCGTACACTCGAACGGCTATTCGCTCGTGCGCAAGACGCTCGGCATCAATGAAAAGTCCGTGCGCCGCTATATCGACGAGTTCGGCAAAACCCTGGGCGAGGAGCTGCTCACCCCGACCAAAATCTATGTCAAGGCGATCCAATCCCTGATGGGCAAGGTGGATGTCAAGGGCATCAGCCATATCACCGGCGGCGGCTTCTACGAAAACGTGCCGCGCATGCTGCCCGAAGGCATTTGCGCGAAGATCGAAAAAAGCGCCATGCCGGTGCCGCCGGTGTTCGGCCTGATCGCCAAAACGGGCGGCATACCGGAGCGCGATATGTACAACACGTTCAATATGGGCGCGGGGCTGGTGCTTTCGGTCGCCGCGGAGGACGCGTCGCGCGCGGTCGCCGCGATCTCGGCTGCGGGCGAAAAGGCATATATCATCGGCGAGTGCGTGAGCGGCGAGAAGGGCGTGGAGCTCGTCTGACGCCGGCGCGGCTACGCAGAGTTTGATTCAATGCGCGCTGCGGCGCGGAAAATGGAGATCCAATATGATAAACATCGCAGTTTTGGTTTCTGGCGGCGGTACAAACCTGCAGGCGCTCATCGATGCGCAGCAGGCGGGCAAGATCGAAAACGGGCGCATCGCGCTTGTCGTCTCCTCCAATCCGGACGCGTTTGCGCTGGAACGGGCGGCGAAGGCCGGCATCCCCTCCGCGGTGCTGCGGCGCAGGGAGTTTGCTTCCCCCGACGCATACGGCGCTGCGCTGGACGCGCTGCTGCGCGAACGGGAGATCGGTCTGGTTGTGCTCGCGGGCTTTATGACCGTGCTCAGCGCGGATTTCTGCCGCCGGTATGAGAACCGCATCATCAATATCCATCCCTCGCTGATCCCCGCGTTCTGCGGAGAGGGCTTCTACGGGCTGCGCGTGCATGAAGCGGCTTTGGCAAAAGGGGTGAAGGTGACCGGCGCAACCGTGCATTTTGTATCTGAAGTGGTGGACGGCGGCGCGATTATCTCGCAGAAAGCGGTTGAAGTGGAGGACGATGACACGCCGGAGACGCTGCAGAAGCGCGTGATGGTCCAGGCGGAATGGCAGCTGCTTCCGCAGGCCGTGTCCGATTTCTGCGCGGGCAGGCTGACCGTCGACGGCGCGGCCGTCAAGAGAAAGTAAAAAGGAGTGTGTTTGCGTTATGAGCAAAAATGTGTTCAATATCGCGGATGAGCTGGTGTCCAACACCTATCCGGGGCGCGGCATCATTTTCGGACGCACAAAGGATAACAAAAAAGACGTTATTGCCTATTTCATCATGGGCCGGTCGGGGAACAGCCGGAACCGTGTGTTCGTGGAGACCGAGGATGGGATCCGCACGGAAGCGTTTGACCCGTCCCGAATGACCGACCCCTCCCTGATTATTTATCATCCGGTCCGTGTCTGCGCGGGCAGGACGGTCGTGACCAACGGCGACCAGACGGATACGATCTGCGACTATCTGCGCCAGGGCAAAAGCTATATCGACGCCCTGCGCACCCGCCAGTTTGAGCCGGACGCGCCCAACTATACCTCCCGCATTTCCGGCGTAATCAACGAGGACGGCTCGTACAGCCTGTCCATTCTCAAGAACTTCACCTCCGACCGGACATCGAACAAGCGCTTTTTCTATGAATATGACAAGCCGGTGCCTGGGCTGGGCCATTTTATCCATACCTACCTGTGCGACGGCGACCCGCTGCTCCCGTTCCGCGGCGAGCCGAAATGCGTCCGCATCGAGCTGCCGCTGCAGGAGTTCGCGGATATGATGTGGGACAGCCTGAACGAACAGAACAAGATTTCGCTCTTCGTGCGGTATATCGATCTGGAAACGGGCAAATACGAGCAGGTCATCAAAAACAAGCATGTGAAATGAGGTGAAACGAATGAAAGAACTGGCACTGAAATACGGCTGCAACCCCAACCAGAAGCCTGCGCGCATTTTCATGACCGAGGGCGAGCTGCCGATCGAGGTTCTGAACGGCAAGCCGGGGTATATCAATTTTTGCGACGCGTTCAACGCGTGGCAGCTGGTCAAGGCGCTGAAAAAGGCGACCGGCCTGCCGGCCGCGGCGTCCTTCAAGCATGTGTCGCCCGCGGGCGCGGCGCTGGGTAAGCCGCTGACCGACGTGGAAAAGCAGATCTATTTCGTGGAGGCCGACCACGAGCTGTCGCCGATCGCATGCGCCTACATCCGCGCGCGCGGCGCGGACCGCCTGTGCTCCTACGGCGACTGGGCGGCGCTGTCGGATACCTGCGACGCGGATACCGCAGCGTATCTCGCGCGGGAGGTGTCGGACGGTATTATCGCGCCGGACTACACTGCCGAGGCGCTCGAGATCCTCAAGACCAAGCGCAAGGGCGGCTACAACGTGGTTAAGATCGATCCGGACTATGCGCCGAAGCCGGTTGAGCAGCGCGATATCTTCGGCATCCGCTTTGAGCAGGGCTACAACGATTATGAGATCAACGAAAGCCTGCTCACCAATATCGTGACCGAGCAGAAAGAGCTGCCGGAAAGCGCCAGACATGATATGATCCTCGCGCTGATCACGCTCAAGTATACGCAGTCCAATTCCGTGTGCTATGTGAAGGATGGTATGACCATCGGCGTGGGCGCGGGCCAGCAGAGCCGCATCCACTGTACGCGCCTTGCGGGCAATAAGGCGGATAACTGGTTCCTGCGTCAGCATCCCAAGGTGCTGGGCCTGCAGTTCAAGGAAGGCATCCGCCGTCCGGACCGCGACAACGCGATCGACGTATATATTTCGGACGAATACGAGGATGTGCTGGCGGAGGGCGTTTGGCAGAATACATTCGCGGTCAGGCCGGAACCGCTCACCCGTGAGGAGCGCCTGGCATGGATCAAGGGTAATGCCGGCGTCACGGTCGGTTCCGACGCATTTTTCCCGTTTGGGGATAATGTGGAGCGCGCGCGCAAGTCGGGCGTGCAGTATATCGTCCAGCCGGGCGGCTCGATCCGCGATGATAACGTGATCGAGACAGCGAACAAATATGGCATTGTGATGGCGTTCACCGGAATGCGCCTGTTCCATCATTGAGCCGGAGCAACGCTTCCGGCGCGGCGGTCTGGACGCTGGCGGCCTTTGCCGCGCAGATAGCGGCGTCCCTGTTCCTCAATGGGACGCTTCGGCCGGCCGGTATGCTGCTGATGGCGCTGTGCTATCTGATGAACGCATTTGCGGCATTCCGGCTGCGCTGCTGGGTCGCTTTGGGCGCGTCAGCGGTGGGCGCCCTGCTCACGGTGGCGGTACCGAACGGCACGGAACCCGCCTGGGTCGGCAATATGGCGGTCAACCTGCTGTTCCTGCTGTTCTACCTGCCGATGGAGCGTGATTTTGACCGCCGGCTGCGCGCGGCCGACGCCTCCGCGCAGACGCTGCGCCTGGGCCGCACCTGGGCGATGGCGACGCTTGTGCAGCGCGGTGCGTCCATGATGGGCTTTCTGCCGTATTTTGAGGGGCAGGCCGAGCTTTCGGTCCAGCAGGGCGTGTATACCGCGCTGTTCTGTGTGCAGATGGGGCTGGAGGTTGTGGCGCTGCTTGCGGCGGTGGTTTCCTATGTTTGGATGGTGCGGTATCTGTGGCGCGCGAAAACGCTGCTTGCGGAGGGTAAAGTATGAACGTTCTCAAAAGCTACTACGCCTATCTGGGGATCGCGGCCGGCATTGTGATTAAGCTGGCGATGCTGGGCAGCACGGCGCTGGCGGGCAACTGGATGCTGGAGCTGGTGGCGTATGCCGTGATCTCGGCGGGCGCGCTTTCCCAACAACAGGCGTCTCCGTGGTTCCGGCGGGCGAGTATCACAGCGGATGTGCTGATCGGCTTTACGGTGGTCTGCGGGCCGGCGGTCCTGCCGCCGTATTGGGGAGATATCCTGGAGTATGCTTCGCTTGTGCCGCTTATTCTGCTCGGCTGCATGCTGCTGCTTGCGGCGGCGGACCAGATGCGCGCGGCGGGGCGGCAGGTCATTCTGGAATGGGTGCTGGTGGCTGTATGGAGCACAGGGTATATTCTGTGGCTCGTCATGGCGTTCGGCTGGCTGGAGGAGCCGGTCGTCGCGCAGGGGCTCCGGATCGCCGGCATGCTGCTGCCGCTGGCCCATGTCGCTCTGCTGGTGGATATGTTCCGCGCCCAACAGCAATACATCCGTATGGAGGTAGATAAATCATGAAAGTTTTGGTAATCGGCGGCGGCGGCCGTGAGCACGCGATCGTCCACGCCTTGAAAAAAAGCCCTAAGGTAGATCATATCTGGTGCGCGCCGGGCAACGGCGGCATCGCGCAGGAAGCGGAATGCGTGGAGATCAAGGCGACCGATATCGACGGTGTCGTTGCGTTTGCAAAGGCACAGCGGCCGGACCTGGTGATGGTCGCGCCGGATGATCCGCTGGCGCTGGGCATGGTGGATGCGCTCGAACAAGCGGGCATCCGCGCGTTCGGCCCGCGGAAAAACGCGGCAGTTATTGAGGGGAGCAAATCATTCGCCAAGGAATTGATGAAGAAATACGGCATCCCCACCGCGTCCTATGCGGTATTTGAGGATTCCGCCGCCGCGATCGACTACATCAGGCGGAACGGTGCGCCGATTGTGGTCAAGGCGGACGGCCTGGCGCTGGGCAAAGGCGTGACGGTGGCAATGACCGAGGAAGAAGCGGTTGCCGCGGTCAGGGACGCGATCGACGGGCATGCGTTCGGCGGCGCGGGCGCGCGCGTGGTGATCGAGGAATACCTGACCGGTCCCGAGGTTAGCGTGCTGGCGTTTGTGGACGGGAAGCACCTGAAAACCATGCCGTCCGCGCAGGACCATAAGCGCGCCTACGACGGTGACGAGGGACCGAATACCGGCGGCATGGGGGCGTTTTCCCCCTCCCGTTTCTATACGGAGGAGATCGCGGCCGCTTGTATGGAAACGATTTTCCAGCCGACGGTCGCGGCGATGGCCAAGGAGGGGCGGCCGTTCAAGGGCGTGCTGTATTTCGGTCTGATGCTGACGCCCAAGGGACCGAAGGTGATCGAGTATAACGCGCGGTTTGGCGATCCGGAAACGCAGGCCGTGCTTTCGCGGCTGGAAACCGATCTGTTCGATATTTTCAATGCAGTGATCGACGAAAAGCTGGATGAAATCGAGATCCGTTGGGCCGACAACGCTGCGTGCTGCGTTTGCATGGCGTCCGGCGGCTACCCCAAGGCGTATGAAAAGGGCAAGGAGATCACCGGCCTTGCGGATGTGAAGGATTCGTTCGTGTTCCACGCGGGTACGGCGGTCAGGGACGGTGCATTCGTCACCAGCGGCGGGCGTGTGCTGGGCGTGACCGCGGTCGCCCCCACGCTGGAGGAAGCAATCCGCAAAGCGTATGCGGATGTGGAAAAAATCCATTTTGAGGCGGCGCATTACCGCAGGGACATCGGCGTTAAATAAGCGATGCACGGCGCGGCAGGGAATCCGCGCCGTGTTCCATAAGGAGAGATACCAGAATATGAAAATAGAGCAACAGGAACAGATATTGGGCTGTATGTCCGATGTGCTGAATCAGAATGGATTCCGCGCGGAGGTAATGCGGCAGGAGGGGGCGCCGACGCTGCTGCGGTGCGAGGCCATGCGCCAGGGCAAAGTGGCCAAGGACGTTGTGATCGAATGCTGCTTTATCCCGATGCAGCTTCCGGCGGAGGATATGGGGCTGCTGCAGTTTTTCGTCACACTGTTCCAGGGCGCGCCGGATACGCATGAGACGCAGCTTCGCAAGGCGTGCGCCTACTGCAATGATTTCTGCGCGCTGGGTGCGTTCGGCTTTTTTGAGCAGGCAGGGCAGATCTACCTGAAGCACAATACCTTGGTGGATGGCTCGCTGGAGCTGGAAAAGATCATCCCGTTTGTTGCGGATAATATCTCCGTGCTGCTGGCAGCGGTCGCGCGGTTCATCGATGGGCTGGCCCAGATCGCTTACGCGGGTATGACGCTTGACGCGGTGATCGATCAGGAGCTGTTCCCCAAGCTGGGCTGAAACGGCTGCCGCAAAACATCGGATAAGCGCGGAGGAACCGCGCGAAAAGAGAAACACAAAACAAAAGCAGCCGGAAAGGCTGCTTTTTATTTGCGCACGGATTAACGTTGAAAACATAGAATAGGGGATTTTTTTGTAAATATTGGTTGTATTTTCATAAAAATGAATAAATGGTCTTTTTAGAGCGCCGATATGACGCATGATAGAAAGCGGGAGCCGTGAAAAATATCCGCGCAGCGGGCGGCGGAGACTTTCCTCCGCGCCTGATTTCGGGTATAGTATAGTCATATCAGGGAAAGAGTCTGCGCCGCACGGCCGGCGGCCCGGCTCGCGTTTTTTTGAACCAATCGGCGGGAGGCCGGCTCTTATTGACAGGTGTACCAAAACAGGCGGCGCATAAACCGAAAAAATTTTTTGAACCGATTGCCGTTTCCGGTGCTCTTATTATCAGGTACACCGAAAACGGAGAAAGGACATTGCAAGCATGACCGATGAAGAACTGGTCCGCCGGATGCAGCGGGGCGATATGCAGGCGTTTGACGAGCTGTATGCGCGCTATAAAAACGACGCCTACCGCGTGGCATGCCTGATTACGGGAAACCGTGCGGACGGTGAGGATTTGACGCAGGAGGCGTTCGTCATCTGCGCGCGGTCGATCGGATCGCTGAAAGACGGTGCGAAATTCCGGCCGTGGCTGCTGAAAACGCTGTCACGGGCGGCGTGGAAGTACTGCCGGAAAACCAAACGCGAGACGCCGGTCGCGGAATTCTTTGAAACCGGAGAGGCGGAAAGCGCGCTGTCCACCGTGCTCCGCACCGACGAGCAGCGGCGGCTGTATGAAGCGCTGTATGCGCTGGATGAAAAGCGGCGCATCGTGACGATTCTGTATTACTTTGACGACCTTCCGGTTAAGGAGATCGCGCGCACGCTGGGCGTGACCGAGGGTACGGTAAAATCCCGCCTGTTTTCCGCCCGCCGCCATCTGCGGCAGGCGCTGACCGCAAAAGAGGGAAAGCCAAAGGAGGCTGCAACAAATGGATGAAATGAAGATGGACCGCACGATCAGGGAAACGATGAAGCAGTGTGCAGAGGGGCTGGAAGCGCCCGACAAGCTGAAGACACGGATTGATTTTGCGCTGAAGAGCGGAGCGCCCGCAGAGCTGCGCCGCCGGCCCAAATGGGGCAAGCGTCTGGCCGCGGTATGCCTGGTGGCGGCGGTTGCCGTGACCGGCGCGGTCGCGGGCAGCGGCGTTGTAAGCTGGGGATCGAGTACCCGCTTGGATAAGAACTGGACGGATTTTGAAAAAACAGCCGCTTATGTGCAGGAAAACGTAGCGGGGGCGAAATATGTTGAGTCGTTCTCGAACGGCTTCGCCTTTGAAAAGGGCTACGAGAACACGACCGATAAGCGGGACGAAAACAACCATACTCTGGGTTCGTTTACCGGTATTCAGCTCAATTATGAGCAGGATGGCGTGAAACTGACATTGACTTTTGATCCGGTGCAGGAGGAAGGCGAGTATACCTCTCCCTACGATACGGTGCGTACGGTGGCGGGTACAGAGGTACACTACCGCGAGATGGAGGGTATTTATCTGCCGGCTGATGGCAGCAGCCAGCCCACGGCGGAGGAACAGGCGGCGTTCGACCGCGGCGAGATCAACATTGCTTACGGTTCGGATGAGCGTGAGGAAGAGGTGTTTTACCGCGTATCGTGGATCGACGGTGGCATCGCTTATTCGATCCATACCTTTGACCCGGGCAGCCTGACGATGGATGATTTCTTCCAGATGGCGCAGGAGGTCATTGAGGCGTAAAAAACAGGCAAACCGCTGTTGACAAGTCGGCAGCGGTTTGCTAATATATAACTGTACTATTACATACAGTACAGATAATACACAAAGGTGAGGTGTATCCCATGAAAAAACGGTTGGCGGCATTCGCAACAGCGCTTGCGCTTCTGCTGCCGCTCGTGCCGGCGGAGGCGGCTGCAGCGGGCGGGTACGGGCAGTACGGGTTTACCGAGGTAAAAACGCAGGGTACAGGCGACGGAACATACCATCTGCTGCGGCATACGGATACGGGCGCACAGGTCGTATGGCTGGAAAACGGCAGCGAAACGCGTGAGTTTGCGATCGGCTTCCGGACCCCGCCGCAGGACAGCAAGGGCGCGAATCATGTGCTGGAGCATGCCCTGCTCAACGGAAGCGAGCAATATCCGCTCAATGACCTGATGCATATTCTGCGCAACAGCTCGGTCGCGCAGGAATTGAACGCGTATACGAGCGAGGATTATACCACCTATGTTTTCCGCACCGAGGCGGAGCAGGACTTTTATAACCTCGCGGATATTTATACGACGTGCGTGCTGTTCCCGCTGCTGCGCAGCGAGCCGAATATTTTCAAGCAGCAGGGCATCCGCATCGAATATGCGGACGGAAAAGCGCAGTATAACGGTATTGTGTACAGCGAGCTGCGGCTGAAAAGCCTGGATACGGACCAGAATTCGCTGGATTTTGTATCCGATAAGCTGTATGAAAACCTCTATGGCGACTCCCCGGCAACCTTTGATTCCGGCGGCGCGATACCGGAGCTGCTCGACCTGACCTATGAGGACGTCATACGGGTATACGACACCTATTACCGCCCCTCCAATATGCTGGTATATACGGCGGGAAAGCAGGATATCGGTAAAACGCTCAAAATGCTGGATGGATATTTGGACAAAACAGACAAAGGCGAAACGCCGGCTGTGACCATCCAGGCACAGCCGCTCGCACAAACGCAGATCGTACAGGAGTATAATGTGACCGGTTCCACGCAGACGGTGGACATCGGCTTTATGGCGCATGGGCCGAGCATCCTGGATACCAGGAAGATGGAGGCCTGGGGCGCGATGCTGACCTGTCTGCAGCGGCAGCTTGGCGAGGCGTTCCCCGAGGCGCTGCCCTATACGGTGGGCGGCAATGCGGGCGGTATCTACAATGTCGGCGTGATCCTGTCCGAGGTGCCGGTGGAGCAAAAGGACGAGGTGGTTGCGGTATTCCAAAGGCTGCTGGAAGAGGCGGCGCAAAACGGCTTCCCAGCCGCGTTACTGGACGAAGCACTCGACCAGCAGCAGGAAGCGCAGCAGTTTGCGCGGGAAGAGGTATTTATGGGCTTCACCTATGCGGAGGACCCGTTCGCCTGCATCGACCGGTCGGACGTTTTTGATGATTTGCGACAGGATATGGCGTATTTTAAGTCGCTTGCGGTGGAATGGAAGGACAGTAAGTTCCAAACAATCGTGATCTCCGGCAATGGCGCGGCCAAGCAGTCCGTCCCCGAACTGCGGCTGGACGCGGCCGGATTGGAGCAGGTGAAGCGGGACACCGAGGCGTTTAACGCCTGGCTGGACCAGCCGGACGATCCGGCGGTGCTCGCCAAACTTCCCACACTCGACCTGGACGCCTTTTCAGAGGACCCATTCTCCATGAAACAGACGAGCCAGACCACGGAGGGTGTGACCTGGTATTTCAATGAGGCGGCGGATACGGAAGCGCCGGTATGTTCTCTTTATTTCCCGATCGAGCTTCGGCAGGAGGACGCCGCCGTATGGTGCCTGCTGTGCGAATATCTGAACGATCGGTTCGAGAAGGCAGGGCTGTCCCTTTATACCGGAATGTCCTCGGGTGAACGGTATGACGCGCCGGATACGCTTCAGCCTGCATTCGTCCTCGGCGGCGGAGTGGAAACCGGAAAGGCCGCGGATGCGGTACAGGCAGCGGCAGAGCTGCTGCGCGGACAGCCGTTGGCGGATGCGGCGGCGTTCCGCACCTTTCTGACCGAACGGAGAGACAGCCTGCGCGCACAATATCGGGACCCGTATTACTATGAATACAGCATGATGCTGCAATCCAGCACCCAGGCAAACCGCTTCATGGACCGCGTTCCGGTGGGCTTTGTCATCTCGTCTATGTCCTATAAGGCGTTTATTGAGGAAGCGGCGGCAGACGCGGGCGGGGACGCCGCCCTGCTCGAACAGATGCGCACCCTGCTGGAGCGTGTGCTTCAGCGCACAGGGGTGGAAGCGGAGTTTACCGGAAGCCGCACGGATTTTGAAGCGTTCCGGCGCGCGGCCGCGGCATTTGTCGCGGCGCTGCCCGCGGGAACGGGCGTATCCTCCTGCGAATGGATTTCCGGCGGCTGGCCGAGCGCGCTCGTGGTATCCTCAAACACGCAGGACGCCAACCATGTCATGCTGACCGGCCAGTTCCGCACGCCGCCGGAAAATATGGCGGTTTACGATGTGCTGGGGCCGCTGCTGACCGCGAAATATATGCTGCCGGAGCTGCGCGACAAGCGCGGCGCCTATGGCGCAAGCCTGCGGTTCGATGCAAACGGCGTTACCATGGTTTCGTCAGGCGGCGTGAGCGTGGACGAGGCGGTGGAAGTGTTCCGCGGGGCGGCGGATTACCTGCGGTCGATGCAGCTTGCGCCGAGCGAGCTGGCGGGCTTTCAGGTAAATGCGGTCAACGCCTTTGACATGGACGCGGAATGGTCGCGGGCAAGCGGTCTGGGCCTGGCGCGGTCCGGACGTACCCAGGCGGATTATGCGGCGGAACGCGCGGCGATCCTTTCTCTGACCGAGGACGACCTGAAGGCCTGCGCGGATGAGCTGGAAGCCATGGTCGCACAGAACCACGTATTTGCGCAGACGACCAAGGCGGCGGGAAAAAACGTACAGTTTCCGTTTGCCGCGCGGGTGGATGCGGCCACGGGCAAGGTCACGCCGCTGCTCAAGACGAATATCCCAGGGTCAGATGATACGGCGCCGGTCACACGAGGGGAGGCGGCGGTGCTGCTGGCGGACAGCCTGGTCGATCAGACTGCGGTGGAGCAGCCCGAGCGGGCGCGGTTTGCAGATGTAAGCCCAGACAGTGCGCACGCGGCTGCGCTGGCGCGGCTGCATGACCGCGGCCTGCTGAACGGCTATGCGGATGGCAGCTATCAGCCGGACGCGCCCCTTACCCGCGCGGAATTCTGCGTGATTGCTTCCGCGCTGTCCGACAGCGGTTCCGCAGCGGGGGCGCCCGTGTTTACCGATGTATATCAAGGCTATTGGGCGCAGGCGGAGATTGAAAAAATGGCGGCGCAAAACATCCTCCGAGGGGACGGGAACGGCCGTTTCCGGCCGGAGGAGCCGATCACCGCGCAGGAGATCACCTTGATTTTGCAGCGCCTTTCTGCGGTGAATCAGGGGGAATAAGAGGAAAAATAGAACAAAAAGCAGAAAAGCGTCCGTATGGACGCTTTTCTGCTTTTTAAAACCGCTCGCAGTAGCCCTCGCCGCCGTTGGCCAAGGACTTGAGCGCCTGCTCGGACCGCTCGCTCGGGTCGTCCGCAATGGAAACCGCGTCGGTCAGCGTCTCCTGCGTCTCCCGCGGCAGATCGAAGAACCGCTCCATCGCGCGGGTGTTGTGTCCCATCTCATTGAGGAAAGAAAAGGGGATATCCGCGGAGACGCGCTTTTTCTTTTCGTTTCGTTCCATTCGTACCGCTCCTTTCGATTGCAGTATGTGCCGGAAGCATGATATAATACGGATACAAACCGGAAAAGGAGCGCCGTGAGGAATGGAGCTTATCAAAAATAAAATTTATCGCTGCCAGATCAGCGATTATACTGCGGATGGCACGGGGTTCGCCAAAATCGGGGGACGCGCGGTGTTTGTCCCGCGCACCGCCGTGGGCGACCAGTGCGACGTACGGCTTGTCAAGGTGACGAAAAACGTCGCGTTTGGCCGTGTGGAAAAGCTGGTTGTGCCTTCCGGCGCGCGCATAGAACCTGCCTGTCCGGCGGCAGGACGGTGCGGGGGCTGCTGTTACCAGCACATCACCTACGAGGAGGAGCTGCGTGCGAAAGAGAAAAAGGTGCGCGACGCGCTGACCCGTATCGGCGGGCAGGACGGCGGCAGGCTGCTTGGCATTACCGGCGCGCCCGCTACCGTGCATTACCGGAACAAGGCGCAGTATCCGGTCGGGCGGGATAAGGAGGGCGGCATCGTCACCGGCTTTTACCGGCCGCGCAGCCACGAGATCGTGCCGGTCGAGCGCTGCCTGATCCAGTCGGAAACAGCCGACCGCATTGCCGCGGTTGTACGCTCCTGGATGCAGGAGTTTGACGTGCCGCCGTATGATTACAGTGCAAAGCGCGGCGCGGTGCGGCATATTTATGTCCGTGTGGGTGAAAAGAGCGGCGAGAGCCAGTTGACGCTGATTACGGCGACACGCAAGATGCCCGCGCTGGAGGTGCTCGTGAGCCGCCTGCGTGAAAGCGAGTCGGCGCTGATCGGTATTTTGCTCAACCACAACCAGCGCGGCGATAACGTAATACTCGGCGACCGGACCGACGTGCTGTGGGGGGAGGCCATGCTGGAGGACCGGCTTTGCGGACACTCGTTCCTGCTTTCGCCCGAAGCGTTTTATCAGGTCAACCATGCCCAGGCCGAGCGACTGTACGCGTGTGCGGCGGACTTTGCGGGGCTGACGGGAGAGGAGACCGGGCTGGACCTGTACTGTGGCGCAGGGACGATCACGCTGACGCTGGCGGAACGGGCGAAAACCGTGATCGGTGTGGAGATCGTGCCGGAAGCAGTGGAGAATGCCAAAAGGAACGCGGTGCGGAACGGAATGGAAAACGTGGAATTCCTGTGCGCAGACGCAGGGCAGGCGGCGCGGCAGCTTGCCGGACGCGGCATCGATGTACTGGTTGTCGATCCGCCGCGAAAGGGCTTGGACGAAGCCGCGCGCGACGCGATCCTGAAGATGCTGCCGCCGCGTGTGGTGTATGTATCCTGCGATCCGGCCACGCTCGCCCGCGACGTTGCGGAGCTGTGCGGCGCGGGCTACCGCCTGGAAAAGGCGCAGGCGTTTGACCTGTTCCCGAGGACGAGCCATGTGGAGACGGTTGTACTTTTGTCCAAACTCAATACCAAGCAGCATATCGAGGTGGAGTTGAATCTGGACGAGCTGGATTTGACATCGGCGGAGAGTAAAGCCACCTATGATGAGATCAAAGCCTATGTGCTGGAAAAGCACGGCCTGAAGGTGTCCAGCCTGTATATCTCCCAGGTTAAGCGGAAGTGCGGGCTAGATGTGGGGCAGAATTATAATCTGTCAAAGAAAGAAGATGCCAAAGTGCCGCAGTGCCCGCCGGAAAAGGAAGCGGCTATTATGGCGGCACTGAAGCATTTTAGAATGATTTGAGGAGTCGTTGCTTTTCTGACACAATCACTAAGCATGTATCAGAGTTCAGAGTTGGTTTATCTGACGGATTAACTTAATCACATAGTAGCACCGGCGGAGAAATTGTAGCTCCGCCGGTGTTGTTTTATTTAATTAACATATGGTGGTGTCCTAGCTCTCGGACTTCAGTCATTTTCTGAAATTGAAACAGCTCCTAATGTGGTATATCGTGAGAAAAACAATTCATCAATGATGGACTCCGCGTTATACTCTTTCCCCCAAAGCTCAAGATGGCGTTTATCAATCGTATAAAGGCCAGTCTTAGGAATACGATCATCAGTCACAATAGTAGTGGTTCCAAAAATTTTGCGATGGTTTTGAATTGCTTCCCACATTTTGATGTTATCTTTTTGCCAATCTGGATGTACTTCAAGGACGAAATCGTCATAATACATAACAGGTTGGAATTGTTTTCTCACAGTTAGTGATTCATATTTTTTTGCATATGCCACCTTATGTGGGAATAACATCCCCATTATATTGGTATATGCTTTTTTATATGAGCTTAGTATAACCATTGGGAGTGTCATGTTTACACTCGAATCTTCTGGATCATTATTTATCAGCAAGATCCTCATTCTTGAGCTACCATCAGCCATTATCTCAAGAAAATTATTTGTGTGCGCGGGTAGGTGCCCGTTTTGAGTGGACACTCCTCCTGGGGTATAAACGATGGAATTCCCAACGTATGATAGATTAAATGATGGCATCTCAGTTGCTAATCCTTCAGCGATTGCCTTCAAGTCTACTCCATTAAAGGTATCAATAGCAACTTGAATATCAGATGCTACCAAGGTGAAACCAATATCAACATATCCGTATATGTTATTGGAGTTTTCATACACTGGTGGTATTGATACTTTCTTCTCCATTTTGGCCAGCAGCTGTTCTCTTTTATTGTAGATTTGCGAAAGCTTTGAAGAATCCTTGATGGCAAACGAACCAGATGAAAGTCGTTCATAAATCTTACCACTACTAGTTATGTATGGCGGTTCGGAACCCTCGTCAATTTTAATTACATATACAACGCTGGTGTCAAAGGTAAACTTTTTCACATCAAAAGAAGGAGTAGGCGTTATAGAGTCGTGAATTGCTGTATGAATTCTCTGCTCGTTCCATTCGGCACAACCTTCAATCTGTTTGTCATCAGAAACGCCAAGGAAAATATAGCCGCCAAACGTATTTGAAAAAGCAGATACTTCTTCCATCATTTTTTTAGGGGAAACTCTATCATCTTTGAGTTCAAAATAGAATGATTCATCGAAATCTATTTCAGAAATAGCAGACTGGATATCTGCTGGAGTTAAATTCATCCATTCTTTTCCGTTTATATTAACCATTAGACTATTAATCACCTTCTATCTTAGATGCCTGTTCCAAATGAACACATAACACAAGTTTCTCCTTGAAAGAAGCCTAGTTGCATTACAATTCTTTCACAATCTCCATAAACCGCTCCAGAGAATACGCGCCCGGATAGTCCGGCTGCTTGGTCTCAAACACCATGTAATACTTGTACTGTTTTCCAGCCAGCTTCGCCCACTGGTCACCGATTTTGGCTTTCTCCTTGGACTCATCATTATCCAGGTGATCGCCCTTGGTCTCCACCATCAGTACCTTTCCACTGTGGAGCATCACGATGATATCAGGGTAAGCATGAACGGGGCCGTTAATCTGGAAGCCCAGTCTGGAGATATTGCGGTGCCACCACTTGACGTTACCCAGTTCTGACAGTGCCCACACCACCTTGAACTCGTACTCGTTCATATCTTCTTCGGCGGTATAGAGCGATTTTGGCACCATCGAGGTAAATGCCGTTGGGGAGATCACCGCTGGCAGCGCATAGTTGGGCAGGCAGGAAATCTTGTCCTGCTCCAGCCAGGTATCAAAGACGCCGGAGCGATGCTGGGCAATCAATTCCTTCACTTTCCCCTGAATCTTCACGACATAAGGATACGGCGACTGCTCCAGTTCGGAGAGCTGATCTTCGCTCATGGTGCCGATCACCCGGTCGATGTACTCATCCAGCTCCCGGTCGTTAACGCAGTTCATCTTGGACAGCTTTTGCTTGATAATGCCCTTACACAGAGAAAGCCGTTTTTCCGAGGGCTGGGTGTTGAACCACTCTCGGAAAAAGGCGCTGTCGCCACCGGACAGACGCCACGCCTTTGCGGTGCTGTCTTTGCTGTCGTCTACATCCACCCGTGCCATCTCAGCGTTGACCGTAGTGAAATCTACATGAGCATCTTTGTCCCGCAGAGAGAAGCCACCCTCCAAGTGCTCCAGTTCCAGGGTTTCGTGGGCTTCCGAAAACAGACTGGGGCCAGTCTCCAGCATAAACTGGGGGAAGCGCAAGGCAGAGGCTTCGTCTGCAAATTCCTCATTCATTCGGAACTGATTCATTTTGTCGCGCACCTCCGATGGAGCCTGGCTCAAAGCGGTATTGTCAGCCTGATTGATCTCGTCCTCATAGGTTTTGTTCTGTTGCAGAGCCTGTGACAGCATGGGGTCGGACTGCATCGTTCCATCCTGCACGGATTGCTCCGCCTCATGCGTTGCCGCTTCAAAACGCGCCTTCAAATCCGAGCCGTCTACTTCCGGCAGATCTGGTTCGTCAGCGGGAGGCGGGACAATAGGAAGTTGCTCCGGCTCCTGGGTGGGTGTAGCCGTAATGGGCACGTCCACATCCTGTGCCCGGTAGTCGCGGCTGCTGAAACCGGCGCTGTTCAGCCCGGCCACGACCTTCTCCAGCGTCTGGTGGAAGTCTGCGGAAGATGTGATGACATAGGAAAGATTCAGCACTTCACTGATGTTCTTCTGTGTGTAGGGCAGCCGAAGCACGCGCCCCAAAATCTGTTCCACATCCACGGTAGAAGTGCGGTTTGCCACCGTGGCCAGCACATAGGCAAAGGGGCAGTCCCAGCCCTCTTTCAGAGCATTGACAGTGATGATGTACCGGATGGGGCAGTCTGGGGACAGCAAGTCCACATTTTTCAGCTCGTCCTTATCGCCGGTTTTGATGGCAATTTCCTTTTCGGAAATGCCGCCATCCACCAGTGTTTTCTTAATTTTTTCGTATGTGGTGCTGTCTGCATTGTTGCGGGGCTGGGCCTGGAACAGAACGATGGGGCGAATATAGCGTCCGCTGGTTTCCTGCTCCCGCTTAGCCTGCGCCTCCAGCTTAGCACGAATGGCGATAGCATCCCCATATACATCGGCCTGAGACTTGCGGTTATAGACGATGACCGGCAGCTTGACCATGTTGGCCTTTTTCAGACGTGCAGCGTCCACAAAAGAGATGATGTTGCTTTTCTTTTTGGGGGTGGCGGTCAGGTCAAACACAAAGCTGGGATTGAAGTTTTGCAGCATTTCCACGCTCAAATCTGAGGTGGCATGGTGGCTCTCGTCCACGATGACTACCGGATTCAGATAGCGGATCACCTGGATCAATGCCGTCTCATCAGTGTCGGCCAGAAGAACCGACGGATCATCCATCCACTTGGCAAACTCGGCCAGATAGCCGTTCTCCTGATAGGCTTTGCGGCCTTCCTTTTTACTTGTGCGGAAAGAATCATAGCTGAGTACAAATAAAGAAATCTGTTCTGTCACCGCAGAGGGGGTAAAGTTCTGCCCCATGAGAGCCTGTTCCTTGGAGTACACCTGTACCCGCCCGCCAAAATCCACATCCAGCCGCTGGCGATAGGGATGGTCGGGATTTTCCAGCGCCTTGCGGGTCTGGGTCAGAATGGCCTCGGAGGGCACCAACCACACTACGGCCTTGGCCCGGCGCTGGGGCATGGCGTCAAAAATCGTCCGCAGAGAACTGGCAGCAATATAGGTCTTGCCGCCGCCGGTGGGCACCTTGGCACACACATGGGGCACGCCGGGGAGTACATTCACATAATTCGGCATACCGCCGAAGCCCACCAGAACATTCTTTTCGTTCCAGAGGGCCTGATACGCCTTTGCCGGGCTTTGCAGTTCCACCACCAGCTCCAGGTAGCGTGCAAGATCGGCAATAACTTCTTTCTGATAAGATTTCAGTTCCATTTCTTCACGCTCCTTTACAGCCGGGCAATATCCCGGGGGATTTTCTTAAATGTGATGTTATGCTTGCGCAGTGTTTCCTGCGGGATGGCGCACAGGTCGGCATAGATGGTGTAGCCCTCGGATTTAGTCTGGACGGTAGCCAAAAAGGCATAGTCCAGCGTGGTGACATGTTCCCGCTCATAGTAGAAGTAATAGGCGGTGTTGCGGCACAGACCCATGAAGTAGGGCTCGTCCGTGGGCTGTTCGGCGGGCAGGGGCTCTTTGGTCTCCATGTAGTAGACGTATTCCCGGATTTTTTGCGGGCCTACTTCTTCGTTGAGGTTGCCGTCCGGCAGCAGAAGCACAGGCCCCAGCTCATAGTAGCTGAAATTGCCGCCGGTGCCTTCCACGGCTTTTTTGCCCTCGCCGTAGCCGTCAATCACCCGTTTAACACGCTCGGCGGTGATGCTGTCGGCGTAGTCCATCATTTCAACAAGGATGAATTTACGGTTGCCGCCGTCGGCCTTGTTCATATTCAGCACAGCATGGGCAGTAGTGCCTGAACCTGCAAAGGAGTCGAGAATCAGAGTATCTTGATTACCTGCAATCGTGAGTACATATTCCAACAATCGGCGGGGCTTAGGTGTGTCAAAAGTTGCTTTCCCATTGAAAATTGCCAGCATCTCTTTTTTGGCTTCGTCCGTATGTCCTGTCTCAGAAAACGGCCAAAAATTAGTAGGAAGTTTTCCACCTACATTTTCAAGGTATGTTTTTCGGGCAATACCGCCTTTTCCGCCTTTAGTAAAAAAGAAACGAGGCCACTGACCGCGCTTGTATACCTCTTTTGCTCGTACAGCAGATTCTTCCAAAGATTTTGACAAAACGATAGCCTGAACCCCTTTGCGCACTTCAGATTCTGGAACACCGCATACAGCAGCACGTTCCTTTGCGTCATTCAGGTCCCGTAGTTCATAATCGCACCAGCCGCGCATTGTCTCTAACATAACATCTTGTGAATATCTCCAGTGCGCTCCATTACTTGGATAAAGTAATTCTCCGGTCATAGGGTGTTGGATAGCGTAAACCATTCCTTGATGGGTTGAAGCATCTGCTGCAAAGGCATTGTCAGATCTCCATGGGGCATAATCGTTATCTGGATTCTTATATTTAGCATTCATTTCGGCTGTTCTTGGAAGTTTGTTAGGACTCCAGCCTGGCTGTTTACTGTAAACAATCAGGTGCTCCACTTCGTTCACAATTCCTTTGGAGTCGTTTCGGGTAGAATATGTCCGCTGCCATGAAATATTTGATACAAAGCAGCTGCTTCCAAAAATCTCATCGCAAATTAGTTTCAGATTGGCATACTCGGTATCATCAATACTGATAAAAATAACTCCATCATCCGCTAACAGTCGCTGCAACAGCTTCAAGCGGGGGTACATCATGCACAGCCACTTATCGTGCCGGGAAAGGTCCTCGCCCTCTTTGCCAACCACTTCACCCAACCACTTTTTGATTTTGGGGTCATTGACGTTATCGTTGTACACCCAGCCTTCGTTGCCAGTGTTGTAAGGCGGATCGATATAGATGCACTTCACCTTGCCCTCGTACTGGGGCAGCAGGGCTTTCAGCGCCTCCAGATTGTCGCCATGGATAATCATGTTTTCGCTGCCGTTGTCCTCGGCGTGCTGCCCAGCTCCATCATAGCTGTACTGGCGCTCCAGCACCCGATAAGGCACCTCCTGGTGGTGGTTTACCACTTTATCTTTTCCAATCCATTCAAGTGTTGGCATGGGGATTATCCTCCTGTCGGTTTGGCGCTTGATTGGCTGCGTTAGTATTGATCATTTGAGCAAACGCACCAGCTACCTTTGCAAGCTCTGTCTGTCCTTTTTGGATGATCTGTTGCTGATCCATTGCCTCCATCATCCCTTTCGGAACATAAGGATTCTGAATGGTTTCCCATGTGATTTTATCCTTATATCCAAGAGAAATAGCCATTTTCTCAAGTAATTTATCTTGTGCTTGCTGCATTTGCTTTAACTGTATTTCATCTGGGTCCTTGACACAAAGAGCATGATAATATTCACTCCAAGCCTGTCGAACATTTTTATCATCCGAAAAAACAATATCAATAATGTTCATGGCTCGTGTACTTTCTACAGACCATCCTACTCGATTTATCATCAACGTCTTAAATATATCCATTTTATCTTTCCGTCTTTGAGCCCGCTCTTGAAGATATTGGCCAACAAATACAGCAACCACAGGAATAAGCAATACCGCGATTAAGTTTAGAATTGTCATGATTATTTCAAATATAGTCATTGCGTTTTTCTCCCTTTCTTTTCCTCTTGACATTTCGGGAAAATATCCACAACATCTCCAATATTGACTCCGAGTACGCCGCAAATTTTCCCCAGCGTTTCCAATGTCACTTCTTCATCTCGGTTCAGTTTTGTCATGGTGTTGGGGGCGATCCCCGCTGCTCGCCGCAGATCAGCCTTGCTCATTTTTCGGTCAATGAGCAGTTTCCAGAGTTTATTGTAAGAGATGACCATATTGGTGCCCTCCGGTCAGAGAATTCGACTTTTTTATTATATCAGATATTGACGCTTGGGACAATTGGTTTTCGCACCCCCATGCGAAAATAGTCAACCAAGGCCGAGGGTTCTGCAAGGCTTCTTCGTAGGCTCTGTCCAGCCACCGCTGAACAAATACAGGCACAGAAATCTGCCCGCTATACGGGCAAATCTCTGTGCCTGTTTTGCCTGTTCGGGCAGAGGAGCATCCATTGTGTGGGAACAGGATGGATAGTCACTGCACGGACAGGCGGGGTGTCCAGAGGGGCGCAGCCTCTTTGGCTCTGGGTTTCCAATAGGGGCGAGCAGCATCCCTGTTGGCACACGATTTTCCGTAGGAAAGTCTAGTGTGTTATACCTTTGTGGAGCAGATGGCAGCCGGAATTGTAGCACGCCCCGGAAAGTGTGGCTACAGTTGCGGCGTTCTGGCGGGAAAGGTTGCCCCTTACGGGGCGGCATGAGCGACAGAAAAAGGATGGCAGGCGGTGCGAATATGCACTGTCTGCCATCCTTGTCATCTGCGGAACAAAGGTATATCAAAGCCCCGTCAGCAGCTGCTTACCATCGTATCAGAACCACCACGGCAGCTTCCCGCGCAGACTGTCCATCGCCTCGCCCTCAACCTTCTTCGTCCGGCTCTCGCTGAGATGGAAATGGAGTGCTGTGCCGATCAGCGGGTGCTCAATACCATCGGTAAATCCATAGCGATACAGCAGATAAGTCTGCTCTCTGGCAGTCAGCTTGTCCATCGCCGCATACAATTCCATTAGCTGTTCTTTTTGGATATAGATTTGCTCTGGCGTTTGAGTGTAAGGGTCGGCTATGGCTTCGATTCGCAGCATCCGTTCATCATCTGAGAGAACGTCATCCAGATATACTCTCTGGAAGCCGGGGCCGTCTTTCTTATCCACCATCCGTTGTTCAAACTGAGCGAGGGCTGCGCGAATGCAGTCCGTCATGGCATTGCGGATCGCCGGTGCCGCATAGGTCAGGAATTTCATACCCCGTCCGGCGTCAAATAAAGGAATCGCGTTCAGCAGGCCGATACTTCCCTCCTGCACTAAATCATCTAAATCCATTCCAATATCATTTTCATCCAGACCCATGCTCCGGTATTGCTCCAACGCGATTTTTCGGATGAATCCCAGATTGTTTTCCAGCAAAATATCACGGGCAGCCGTATCCCCTGCCTGCGCCAGCTTGCACAGCCGCTCATTGCTCAGGGCCGGCATTTTGTTTCTCCTGCGCGTGGTCTAAGGTGGATTGGAGAAATTCCGTCAACGCCTGACCAAACTTGTCCAACGCTTCCTTTTGCACACCGTCCATCCCTGCCGCGCTCTGGGTGACAGCGGCGGAAATCATTTCTGGCGTGATGGTCGGTGCCTGGACATCCTGGCCTTTTGTCAACTCGGAGAACATCTGCTGGGTGATGCCCTTGGTCAAGGTTTGTGCCGCCGTAAAATCGTTACCGATCTCTTTTTTTACTTCCCGCAATGCCGCCATAAAAGTATTCTGTATCATCGTGAGGTCTGCCTGATAGACAGGAACTTTCTGCCGGTTGACAGTTCTGGCAGCCTGCACAGCGGCATCCGTTTTCACATTCCGGCGCAGCATGGCGCTGAGGGTGGTAAGCATCTGGTTCTGCCCGGCGAAACCGGCGGTCAGCGTATCGTCAAAATATTGCTCGATCATGTAGGTTACTTCTGCAAAGCGCGGGCTTTCCAACAGGCGGTTGACAATTTCAGCATTGGCTTTCCCGGTGTACAGATTCCGCGCCGCCTGCACTGACAGGCCCAGTTCTTCAATATCAAAATTTGTCCGGTCGGGTGTGTTGACTTCCCCCAGAAGGAAATCTGTGGAGACTTCAAACACTTTTGCAATGCGGAGCAAATGTTCTGTGCTGATTTTATCGGTCTTACCGCTCACAAACCGGCTGATGGCGCTCTCGGTGCTGCCGATGCGGGTCGCCAGTTGTGCCTGGGTGATTTTATGTTCCTTCATAAGCTCCTGCATCCGCTGCCGGATATTGCCGGGCAGATAGGCTCCCTCCATGTGACACACACCTCTTTCCTGTAAACTCTCTGCTTTCATTATACCTTATAAAACCAGCGTGGGCAAATGCTTTCCGCTGGTCTCGCCGCTCTGATGTCTTGCATTTTTGCAAGATTTCAGGGTGGCGATTTTTCATTTCTTGCACTTTTAACGGATTTTTCGGCCTATAGGCTTTTTCCCCGTATATTCAGGCAGACGGGCAGATACCGTCAATAAATGATGGAGGGCAAAGCCTATGAATTTGTTTGAAACTGTAAAATCTGCTGTCACTGTGAAGCAGGCCGCCGAGCACTACGGCTGCAAGGTCAACCGGGGGGACATGATCTGCTGCCCCTTCCACGATGACCTGCATCCCAGCATGAAGCTGAACAGGGATTATTTCTATTGCTTTGGCTGCGGGGCTACCGGGGATGTGATCGACTTTGTGGCGCGGCTGTTCGGCCTGAGCAGCTATGAGGCCGCAAAGAAGCTGGCCTATGACTTCGGCATCGATCCGGACAAGCCCCCGGCAGCTGTGGCGCTGAAAAAGCCCTATCCGCTGGCGCGGGCTTTCCGTAACGATGAGATGCATTGCCTGCGGGTGCTGTGCGATTATCTGCATCTGCTGGAAGGATGGAAAGCCGAGTATGCGCCGAAGTCGCCGGAGGACGAACTGGACGACCGTTTTGTAGAGGCGTGTCACATGATCGAGTATGTAGATCATTTGTTGGATGTTCTCATGTTTGCGGAACTGGAGCAGCGTGTGAAGGCGGTGGATATGCTGCTGAAGGACGGAACCATCGCCGCGCTGGAGCAGCGACTCCAACGTCTGGAAAAGGAGGTGCAGCACCGTGGCGAAGAACGAGCAATCGCGTGAGGTCAACCAGCCTGTCTGGTTTGACGGCAAGAGTATCAATGAAGCCCTGTTTTGTGATGATTTTCTCGGCAGACACAAAATCATCTACACAAACGGGGCTTTTTTTACGCCTGATGGCCGCGTCACCGATGAGCTGCCGCTGCGTGGAGAAATTTTTGAGGAACTGAAATGCTGCGCGGTCAGTAACATCCCCCGCAAAATCAGCAACATTGTGGAACTGATGAAGCTGGCGGCGCTGGTAGAGGATTTCCCACCGGAAACTGACCGCATCCATCTGGCAAACGGCACGTTATTTCTGGATGACACCTTTACGGAGGGAAAACAGGACATTGTGCGCTGCCGTCTGCCAGTGTCCTATAATCCCGAAGCACCCGCGCCGACCCGCTGGTTGGCCTTTCTGGATGGGCTGTTGTACCCGGAAGACATCCCTACCTTGCAGGAGTTTATCGGCTATTGCCTGATCCCCAGCAACAAGGGCCAGCGTATGATGGTCATTAAGGGCAACGGCGGCGAGGGTAAAAGTCAAATTGGCGTGGTGCTGGCTGCCCTATTCGGCAACAATATGAAGGACGGCAGCATCGGCAAGATTTCCGAGAACCGCTTTGCCCGCGCCGACCTGGAACACATTCTGCTGTGTGTCGATGACGATATGCGGATGGAGGCACTGCGTCAGACCAACTATGTCAAATCCATCGTCACCGCCCAGGGCAAGATGGATTTGGAGCGTAAGGGCAAGCAGAGTTATCAGGGGTGGATGTGCGCCCGTCTGCTGGCGTTCAGCAACGGCGACTTGCAGGCACTCTTTGACCGGAGCGATGGTTTTTACCGGCGGCAGCTGGTGCTGACCACCAAAGAGAAACCTGCCGACCGTGTGGATGATCCCGACCTGGCTGAGAAGATGAAGGCCGATGTGGAGGGCATTCTGCTGTGGGCTTTTGAGGGATTGCAGCGGCTGATAGCGAACAACTTCAAGTTCACCGAGAGCCAACGCACCAGAGAGAACCGGGAGGCCGTCAAGCGGGATAACAACAATGTGTTCGACTTTCTGGAATCCGAGGGCTATATCCGGCTGAAAGCCGATGCTTCCATCAGCTCAAAGGATTGCTATGACATTTACCGGATGTGGTGCGAGGAAAACAGTCTGACTGCACTCAAACGCCGCAGTTTCAGCGATGCGCTGGTGGCAGCCTGTGGCAAGTACAATCTGGAACACTGCAACACGATCACCAATTCGGCAGGACGCCGGGTGTGGGGCTTTATGGGGATCGAGGCAGTGGCAAGACCGCATATAAACGAGTTTACGGACGCTTCACAGTGTACGTACGTACCGGAAGACTGGCGGGATTGATTTCCGCTCTGGTCGCCGGTACGTATGTACGCAGCGATTAACCCTATTACCCTATATATTGTAGAGGTGCTTCATTTGGATAAAGTGGTCGTGCCCATTTTGGGTACGACCAGAACAATGCAAATATTCTCGGTTTTGTGATGTGAAGTGGTCGGTGTCATTTTGAACCCGACCACTTTAGCGAAGCAAAGTAGTCATGGACATTTTTGTCCGTGTCTAAAACAGTCAAGGGAAAGCGGTGATTTTGCAGGCATATTTTAGAGCAATCTCAAAACGGCGAAATGTTTCTCTTTTATCCGTATACAGTTCGCCGGATGGCGGCTCACGGAACGACGTACAGATTGCAGCATTTTGTGACAATACAGCCCGAACAGTGAAAAGCCCCACATTTCTGCGAAGTCGAATATTCCGCCGTTGACCACCGATACGCGAGGAATCATTTCTATCGCAAAACAGCACTTACGCAAATTTCACCATTGACCAAAGCCGGTGCGCTCCCCAGCGCAGCCGGTTCTTTTTATGACGCAACCGAAAATCATGTTTTAGCTGTCAAGTGACAAAGAGTGTCACTTGCGAAAATGGAGGAATATTTTATGAAGTCAAGTATCCGAAACGAAATCAAGGCGCAGATCATCCGCGCCGGTTACACCATGCAGGAAGTCGTTGACCAGCTGCACGATGAATATAGCTGGAGCGACAGCGTATCCAATCTTTCCGGGAAATTGCAGCGGGAATCGCTGCGGTATCGGGAGGCCGTAGAACTGGCTGACGTGCTGGGATATGACATTGTCTGGCAGAAACGGAGGGATTGAGCATGGAAAAAGCACAGTACGCGATTATGCGATTTGCAAAATACAAGGGGCCTGAAATCGGCAATATCGAGGCCCATAACGAGCGCACAAAGGAAAAGTACGCCAGCAATCCCGATGTGGATACCAGCCGAAGCAAGTACAACTTCCATCTGGTCAAACCGCCCGGCAAGTACCGGGCGGAGTCAGAGAGGCAGATTGCTGCTGCCGGATGCCGTACCCGGAAAGACAGTATCCGTATGATCGAGACGTTATTCACTGCCAGCCCGGAGTTCTTCAAGGGGAAGAAACGGGCAGAGATTCGCGTGTTTTTCGAGGAAGCCCTGCACTTTCTGGAACAGCATCAATCCAAAGAGACAATCATATCTGCTGTGGTGCATATGGACGAGAAAACGCCTCATATGCACCTTTGTTTTGTCCCCCTGACTGAGGACGGCAGGCTTAGCGCCAAAGACATTATGGGCAACAAAAAGAAGCTGACATGGTGGCAGGATGAGTTTTGGAAACACATGGTCAAGAAGTTTCCAGATTTGGAACGCGGTGAGAGCGCCAGCCTGACCGGGCGCGACCACATTCCGCCCCGCGTGTTCAAGGAGATGACCAGGTTGACCAAACAGAAGGAAAAACTGGGGCAGTTGCTTACCGGAATCAATCCTTTCGACGCCAAAAGCCGGGCGGAGGAAATCTGCAAAATTCTGGATACCTATATTCCCAGCGTAGAGAAGATGGACACACTGCTGCGGAAATATGGTGTGGCTTTTACGAAAACAGCATCCGAAAATAAAAAGTTGAAAACAAAAAATGCTGAATTGGAAGAATCCCTTGCATCGGCGCAGAAGGTCAGCACCCTAAAGCAGATCGAAGACCTCAAGCTGCGGCGCGACTATGACAGTGCTGTGGCTATTTTGGAGCAGATACCGGCAGAAGTATTGGAATTTTACAAACAGCCTCATAGAAAAGAAAGGGAAAATGCCTATGATAGATGAATGGAGCGGTTTTGCAGACCTGCTGGCCAACCTGATTGAAAAGTATGTTTCGGAATTGGATGTTGAGAACTTGCCCGCACCGGCAGTATCGTTTGATAATCAGGATAGCGCAGCAAATAAAAAAGACTCTGAGTTCAATGCGGAAGCAGTTGAAAGCAAAATTGCTGCATGATATAATAAACGTGATATAAGCGTCCAAACAAGAGGATGGGTCTACTCCCTGTCCTCTTGGAACATAAAAACGGAATCAGATGGGAGCGTGAACAAATGGCGGAAGATAAAATGAGACCAAATCAGGGCCAGGGTGAGATTGTAATTTATCAGGCGGAAGATGGACTTACAAAGGTAGAATGCCGGTTTGTGGACGAAACCGTTTGGCTGACACAGCAGCAGATGGCGGAACTGTTCCATACGTCCAGAAGCAACATTGTGGAGCATATCGGCCACATCTATGAAGAAGGCGAACTGGATGAGACTTCAACCTGTCGGAAATTCCGACAGGTTCGAATGGAGGGCAACCGGCAAGTAACCAGAGAGCTGCCTTTCTATAATCTGGACATGATCATTTCTTTGGGGTACAGAGTAAAATCTTTGATTGCCACCCAGTTTCGCCGGTGGGCCACTGAGCGCCTAAAAGAATATATGATCAAGGGCTTCACGATGGACGATGAGCGCCTAAAAAATTTGGGCGGTGGCAACTATTGGCGCGAACTGCTGGAACGGATTCGGGACATTCGTTCTTCGGAAAAAGTCATGTATCGTCAAGTGTTGGACTTGTACGCCACCAGCGTGGACTATAACCCCAGAAGTGCGGAATCTGTTGCGTTTTTCAAAATGGTGCAGAACAAGCTTCATTATGCAGCGCATGGACATACGGCTGCGGAAGTGATCTATGAGCGGGCCGATGCGGATAAGCCATTTATGGGGCTTACCACCTTTTCCGGGGATTTTCCCACGGCAAAAGATATTGGGATTGCCAAGAATTATCTGACGGAGGAAGAACTGCGGGTTCTGAATCAAATGGTATCCGGTTATTTCGACTTTGCCGAGGTGCAGGCCATTCGTCACCGGCCCATGTATATGAGTGATTATGTGGAGCAGCTGGATAACATTCTTCGGGCGACTGGGGAAGAAGTATTGACCCATGCAGGGAAAATCAGTCATGCACAGGCGATGGAAAAAGCGAAAGCAGAATATAAACGTTATCAAGCACAAACCCTTTCCCCTGTCGAGGAAGAATATCTGAAGACCATCAAACAGTTGGGGAAAACGGCCAAGACGGAAGCGGAAAAGCAGGATGATACTTCTAATCCAAGTTAAAATAGCCAATCCAATTTTTCGATTGGCACCACATGAGGAAGATTAAGATGCAGAAAGAGAAGATAAAAGTTTACACCTATACCAGAGTCTCCACCGCTATGCAGGTGGATGGCTATTCGCTGGATGCACAGAAAGCCAAAATGAAAGCCTACGCAGACTATAACGATTATGAGATCGTCGGTGAATATGAGGACGCGGGAAAGTCTGGAAAATCCATTGAAGGCCGGGCGCAATTCAGCCAGATGATGGAGGACATCAAATCCGGAAAAGATGGCGTGTCCTATGTTCTGGTATTCAAATTGTCCCGCTTCGGCAGAAATGCGGCGGACGTGCTTTCTTCCCTTCAGGTCATGCAGGATTTTGGCGTCAATCTGGTATGTGTGGAGGATGGCATTGATTCTTCCAAAGACGCGGGCAAATTGATGATCTCCGTCCTGTCTGCTGTGGCGGAGATTGAGCGCGAAAATATCCGTGTCCAAACCATGGAGGGCCGTATCCAAAAAGCAAGGGAGGGCCGCTGGAACGGTGGCTTTGCCCCCTATGGGTATCAGCTGGTAGATGGAAAACTGATGATCAACGAGGAAGAAGCAGAGGCGATTCGTGTCATCTATGACCAGTATGTTCACACGGACATTGGCGCAAACGGCATTGCAAAGTATCTGGAAAACCACGGTATCCGCAAGATTCCCCGGCAGAATGGGAAGAATCCCCTGTTTGACGCACATTTGATTCGCTTGATTTTGAAAAATCCGGTGTACTGCGGCAAGATTGCCTATGGCCGCCGCAAGATGGAAAAAGTGCGCGGCACAAGGAACGAGTATAAGCTGGTGGAGCAGAACAACTACCTGCTGGCAGAAGGATTGCATGAGCCTATTGTTTCGGAAGAAGTCTGGCAAGCGGCGCAGGTGAAGCTGCTGGCACAGGCCAAGAAATACGAACACGTCAACCGTGGGAAGGATGAACACGTACATCTACTCTCCGGCATTGTAAAGTGTCCTGTCTGCGGAGCCGGAATGTACGGGAACAAAAGCATCAAGCACAAGGCGGACGGCAGCAAGTACAAGGACTTTTATTATTACGGCTGTAAGCATCGCTCCATGATTCGTGGGCATAAGTGCGATTACAAAAAGCAGCTTCGGGAAGAACTGCTGGACGATGCCGTGGCAGAAGTCATTGTAAAGCTGGTGAGCAATCCAAAGTTTGCGGCTATGATGCAGGAAAAGATCAACATGAAAGTGGATACCGCCGCCATTGACCAGGAGATTGCCAATTACGAGAAGCAGCTGCGCCAGCATTATTCCGTCAAGGCAAAACTGTCGGAGGAGATCGATTCTCTCGACCCGGACGACCGGCACTATGTGCGGCGCAAGGCAGACCTTGATGACCGGCTCTACAAGATGTATGATAAGATTGAGGATACCGAATCTCTGCTGATTGCGGCCAGAGCCAAAAAGCAGGCCATTGAAGCGGAAAAACTGACCGGTGACAATATCTATAAAGTGCTGATCTATTTTGAAAAACTGTACGGCGTGATGAACGAAGCGGAGCGGCGGCAGTTGATCGAGGCATTGATCTCTGAGATTCAGATTTACCCGGAACGCCAAGCCAATGGACAGTGGTTAAAATCCATCAAATTTAAGCTGCCGATTATCGAGGAAGACATGAGTATTAGTTTGGACAATGAAGAACAAGTCGAGACGGTATGCCTGCTGCAACGATGAAAACGGAAGGATGTTTCCCGATACCGCGGGAAGCCTGCGTCTTGACGGGGAAAGTTCGGAAACACACGGCAATATAGAAAGGCATGGCTTCGCCATGCCTTTTCCGTTATCCGTTTCAGCAGCCGCTGCCGCCCATGAGGGCGGTCATTTCCTCGATCCGTTCGAGTGGGAACGGCGGTTCGCATAATGGTTTCATAGCGATCGACATCAGCTTCATCGGATTGTCGTCCGCGGCCACCCGATTGGAATGCAGCGCGCCGCAGCGACGGCAGCGGTGGATGACCGCCCACTCCCTGTTTTTGCGCACCCATACAGCGATGGGTTCCATGATCCCGCCGCAGTTCGCGGCACGGTCGCCCGGCTCGTTATCCAGATGCAGGCTGGACAGGCAGTTCGGGCAATGGTTGCGGTGGCTGCTGCCCGCGCCGGCGGAGACAACCGGCCGTCCGCATACGCGGCAGGTAAAGCTTTCCGTACAGGCATGCGTTTTATAATAGCCTTTTTCATACAATTTCCGTTTGTTTTCTCGGTTCATGGTTTGTTTGTCCTTTCCTATGAATAAAATGCTTCGGGGTCAGGACAACAAAAAATGGCCCGCATGACGGGCCATGAAAACTGCGCTGCTGGAGGAAAACGGGCGGTATACAGCCGCACAAAACGGCGGCAGCACAAATACGGCCCTGCGAAAAGGCAAGCCCGATCCGGTATCCGTAAAATCAGCACAGCAAAAAGGCCCATCGTTTTGCGATGAGGAATTTTTGTCATCCTGTTATTTACGGATGGCCGACATCAAGCCACCGCCTTTCGTCTGATTTCCTGTTCAGTATAGCACAAACAGCGCTGGCAGGCAAGCCTTTTTATGGCTTATGTGCCGGTTCCGGTGCAGGCTGCGGCGCAGAGAGCGTCCCGCGCTCCGGCCGGAAGATCGTGCGGAACAGGAACCGCACAAGCGGGCCGCAGAAGAATATCTGCCAGAAAAAAGCCATAGGGAAATTGCAGGCCAAGGTCTGCAGCCAGACCGGAATCAATTCGATCCCTGGATGCTTGAAGAGCAGTGCGGCCCAGAAGCTCATGATGGGACACATCCATGCCACAGTGACGCTGGCCCGCGCAAGAGTGACGAAAATGGGCTTATCCACGCCGGGCGTTACCATGCGAAACGCGATTGGGGGGGCGATGCGGTCAACCGAGCGCAACGTCAAGGATCATCATTACCAGAAAGCCGGCCATTACGCCAAGCGTTCCCGGGTGGGAGTGCTCCCCAAGGTGCGCTTCTGGGATCAGCTCCTCGACCACAACGTACAGCATCGCGCCCGCGGCTGCGGAGAGCAGCCAGGGCATGAAAGGCGTAAGCTGCGCCGCGGCCAAAACCACCAGCACGCCGAAAATCGGTTCCACCACACCGGACAGCGCGCCGTAGAGAAAAGCGCGCGGGCGCGACAGTCCCTCCTGCTGCAGCGGCAGAGACACCGCCGCACCCTCGGGAAAGTTTTGGATGCCAATGCCAAGCGCCAACGCGCCGGCGGCCGCGATCAGACCGGCCTCTCCGTTGTGCTGTGCCGCGCGGGCGAACGACAGGCCAACCGCCATACCCTCCGGTATGTTATGCAGCGTTACAGCGAGCACGAGCAGCGTGGTGCGCCGGAAAGAGGAGGGCAGCCCCTCGGCCTTGGCGGCGCCGCTGTGCAGATGCGGGAGCAGGCCGTCCAGCGCGAGCATGAGCAGAATGCCGAGGATAAAGCCGCCGGCGGCGGGGATCCAGCCGATCCCGCCAGCCGCCTCAGCCTCCTCAATAGCGGGGATCAGCAGGCTCCAAACCGAAGCCGCGATCATGACGCCTGCCGCAAAGCCGAGGAAAATGCGCTGCAGCAGCGCGCTCGATTTGCGGCGCAGGAAAAATACCATAGCGGCCCCCAGCGAGGTCATCGCAAAAGTAAAACCAGTGCCGGCCGCCGCCCAAATCAATGCCTGTATCATAAAAAGGCCTCCTTTCTGGATGGAAGTATGATAAAAAGTCCGTTCTGATAACAGAAAGTTTATTAACAATTGAAGTTAGCGAAACCTAACCACCATTATAGATATCCATGCCGAGACTGTCAAGACAAATGCCTGCCGTCTGAATATGGAGCGAATAGGTATATTTCATTATACACGCTCCGCAGACCTGCCGCAAGAGGGAGATACAGGGAACGGCGGGTATCTTGGCGGAAAGGCGTCGCGGCTGCAGGGCCGTGCGGCAGGCGCCTTTCCCTTGCTGGTTTGCCGACCGCTGTGGTATAATAAAAACAAATGCCATAAGGAGGAACCGAATATGTCGGTGTCACGGGAAAGCGTTTTATATTTTGATCCTAACGGCGGGGAACAGGCCGCTGTTTTGAAATCCATTCTGGTACGGATGGGGGTGCGTATTCGAAATGTCGCGCCGGAGGCGGTAGGACAGACGATTGGCTGTCTGCTTGGCCGCAAAGGATTTGATGCGCGTGAAGCGCCGGAGGCGCCGGCGCTGGCTGAGCCTGTGCTGGTGCTGGATGGCTTTACCGATAAGCGTCTGGAAATCCTGCTGCGTGAAATGAAAAAGAACGGCGTATCCATCCCGTATAAAGCGGTCGTAACAGAGACAAATCTGGGTTGGCTGTTCCACCAACTGTATGACGAGCTGGCGGCGGAGCATGAGGCGATGAGCAAATGATCGAACGCGAGATACCAGATTTTGATTTGGAGCAGATCGCTCGGTCGGGACAATGCTTCCGCTTTCGGGAACTGGGGGAAAAGCGGTATGCGGTCGTTGCGGGAGGGAAGTATATTGAAGTCTGCCAGGAAGGGCGGCTGGTGCGGTTCGATTGTCCGGAGGAAACGTTCGAGTCGGTCTGGCGCGGCTATTTTGACCTGGATGCGGACTATGGCCGGTATAAGCGGGCGGTCGCCAAGCGGGACCAATACCTGCAGTGTGCGGTTGCGGCGGGAGGCGGGCTGCGCATCCTCCGGCAGGAGCTGTGGGAGACCATCGTGTGCTTTATCATTTCCCAGCAAAACAATATCGGACGCATCACGAAATGCGTCGAAAATTTGTGTTCCCTTTTTGGGGAAATCTGCTATAATGGGAGTGGACAGGTATACAATGCGTTCCCGACGGCCGAACGCCTTGCCGCCTGCACGCTGGAGGAGTTTGCGCCCATCCGTCTGGGCTATCGGGCGAAATACATACTGTCCGCCGCGCGGCAGGTTGTATCGGGCGAAGTAGACCTGGAGGCTGTCCGGCATATGGACTATGCCCACGCCCGCACTGAGCTGATGCGGCTGTCCGGCGTGGGGCGCAAGGTAGCGGAATGTATCTGTCTGTTTGCGCTGCATCATATCGATGCGTTCCCGATCGATACGCATATCCGGCAGGTATTGGATACCCACTATCCCAAGGGGTTCCCGTTAAAGCGCTATCGGGGATTTGCGGGCGTTATGCAGCAGTATGCATTTTATTATGAACTTGTGACAAACTGAAGCAAAGGAGTGTAGGAATATGGCGGTTTTAACCATTACAAAGGATAATTTTGAACAGGAGGTACTGCAGTCGGACAAGCCGGTTCTGCTCGATTTCTGGGCGAGCTGGTGCGGCCCGTGCCGCATGGTCTCCCCGATTGTAGACGAGATCGCGGAGGAGCGCGCGGACATCAAAGTCGGCAAGATCAATGTGGACGAGCAGGGCGCGCTCGCGCAGGAGTTCGGCGTAATGAGCATTCCGACACTGGTCGTAATCAAGGACGGCCAGATCGCGAATAAAGCGGTCGGCGCGATGCCTAAAGCCAATATCCTTGCGCTGCTGTAAATAAGAAAACGGAAACGGGAAAGTTCCCGTTTCCGTTTTTTTATCAGCCGTCCGGACGCGCGCCAGAAACAGCGTTAAGTGGGGATATCGCCGAGCCGGTAGATTGTCAGGGAAATGTCGCTGTAGAAATACGTGCTTCCGCTGCCAATGACCCGCAGCGTGGCTGGGGCGGAGGAAACCGCTACCGGCGATGTGAACGCAATATTCACGGTTTCGGTCGAAGTGTGGAAGTTATGCGATGCGGAGGCGCCGGCGACAGAGGACCCGTTTAACTCAAGCGTAAAGCTGATATTATAGGGGAATGTCACACCATTTCCAGGCGCCATGCCGCCGTTAAAGGCCACGGCGTAAACGCCGGGCTGGTTGATGGTGAAAGTTGCGCTGTTGAGCGCGTGCGAGATGGAGGTGCCGTAGGAAAGTGCGTTCCGGTCAAAAATCAGGGCGTTATTTCCTGTGCCGCCGGGGTGCGAGGGGGTGGAATAAGCGGATAACAGGTCGATTGTCGCACCGCCCTGGCCATCCTGCCCTCTGGGGATTGTAAAATCGAGTACAGCGTCTTTTTCCGTACCCGAGTTGACGACGCTGGCTTCGGTGCCGGGATCTCCGGTGGTAACCGTGCCGACACGGACCGTGGCGGCATCGCCATCTTCACCGGCTGGGCCGGTTGCACCCGTGGGACCCGTAGGACCAGTAGCGCCGGTCGGGCCGGTGGGACCGGTAGGTCCGGTTGCGCCCGTGGGGCCAGTCGCGCCGGTACCCGTAGCGCCGGTCGGGCCGGTGGGACCTGTTGCGCCGGTAGGTCCAGTTGCGCCTGTGGGACCTGTCGGACCGGTAGGCCCAGTCGCACCGGCACCCGTAGCACCGGTCGGACCAGTGGGACCAGTAGGACCTGTTGCGCCGGTACCCGTAGCGCCAGTTGGGCCAGTGGGACCAGTAGGACCGGTTGCGCCAGTCGGCCCCGTGGGGCCAGTAGGACCGGTTGCGCCGGTGGGGCCAGTCGCACCGGTACCAGTCGCACCAGTCGGGCCGGTGGGACCTGTTGCGCCGGTAGGACCAGTAGCGCCCGTGGGACCAGTCGCGCCGGTACCCGTAGCACCGGTCGGACCAGTGGGACCAGTAGGACCTGTTGCGCCGGTACCCGTAGCGCCAGTTGGGCCAGTGGGACCAGTAGGACCGGTTGCGCCAGTCGGCCCCGTGGGGCCAGTAGGACCTGTTGCGCCGGTGGGGCCAGTTGCACCGGTACCCGTAGCGCCGGTCGGGCCGGTGGGGCCAGTTGCGCCGGTAGGACCCGTTGCGCCCGTGGGGCCAGTCGCGCCGGTACCCGTTGCGCCAGTCGGCCCCGTGGGACCCGTTACGCCCGTAGGTCCGGTCGCGCCGGTCGGCCCCGTAGGTCCGATTGCGCCGAAGCCGGTAGCACCCGTGGGACCCGTCGGTCCGGTTGCCCCCGTGGGACCGGTCGGTCCTGTCGCGCCGGTGGGACCGGTCGGGCCGCCGGCTGGTCCTGTCGCGCCCGTCGCGCCGGTGGCGCCTGTCGCACCCGTAGCGCCCGGGAAGCCTCTCGGTCCCTGGGGACCGGTCGCACCCGTAAAGCCGCGCGGCCCCATCGGACCGCGCTCGCCGCGATACCCGCGCGGGCCTTCAGGCCCTGTCGGGCCTGTGGGGCCGGGCGGGCATTGCTGGCCGCCGCATGTGCCGCCGCAGATCTTATCCATCCACTTGTCGGAGGAGCAGCCGGAACCGTCCCGTCCAACAAATTGTGAGCGATCGTACATGTCTTTCTTCCTTTCGGGAAATTTGCCGGATGATATCATCCGGCACTGCATTCTATGCGCGGGGGCGGTCTCCGGTCACTCCGCACCGGAGGCGCGCTGCGCAAAATACCGGCGGTTGTAGGCGACTGCGGGGGAATCCGGCCAGAAAGCCGCGGCATGCTCGTTCCACGCGGCGGCTTCGTCATGCTGCCCCAAGTGGTCGCAGCACACGCACAGCCCCAGACAGGGGATATACCCATAGCAGGAAACTTGCACAAAACCGCCCCGTTCGGTCCTGCGCGGCGCGCGCAGGGCGGTTTCGTACCAGAACCTGGCCAGGGCGTAGTGCTCCTCCTGCAATTCAAGCGCGGCGAGCGCACAGCAGGTTTCCCCACGCGGTTCATCCATGGAAAAGGACAGAAGCAGGGCGGCTTTCGCCTCGTCCCGCTGCCCGAGCGCGCAGAGACAGTCGGACAGGTTGCGGCAGGCCTCTATCCGGTTTTCGACCCAACCGTCCGGACGGGACAGGAAATCACGGAACGCAGCCGCGGCCGCGTCCCATTGCTGATGCGCCATCAGCTCGCGCGCATAATAAAACTGCTCGCGCGCGGTCAGCGTTCCTTTTTCGGCGCGCTGCTTTTCATAAATATCAAGATTGCGGCGGCTGTCCGTCTGCCGCTCCTTACGGTGTTCGACAGCCGCGTCCGCGTACAAAATGCGCCCCTGCGGGGTGATGCATTCATGCACCGCGCCCTGCCAGGTAAATCCGGCCGTCCGCCGGAGCAGGCGCTCCCGAAAATAAACGAACGTCGGCTTGCCCTGCGGGTCGAACGCCACATGATAGGGAAGCATGACGACGTCGGCGGCTGCTTCCGCAAGCTGCTGCTTGAGCGCGGCAAAGCCCGCGCGGCTCTCCGGCGGTATCACGTCGTCCGCGTCCAGCCACAGGATATAATCGCAGCCCGCTTGCGCGAACGAATAGTTGCGCGCCGCGGAAAAATCATCGCACCAGGCAAAGTCCAGCACTCGGCCATATTGCGACGCGATGGCCCTGGTCTGGTCAGAAGAACCGGTATCGACAATAATGATCTCGTCCGCGATCCCCTGCACGCTGTCCAGACAGCGCGCCAGCACCGTCTCTTCATCCTTTACGATCATGCAAAGACTAATGGAAACCATAAAAAAAACCCTCCCGCGCAGTCTATGCTGCGCGGGAGGCGGGGGACAGCGCACGGAGCGGAAAAGGGGAAGCGCGGCGGTCAGAAATCGTGGCGGAAGCCGCCGCTGCTGCCCAGATGCTCCAAAGTGGAAATGACAAGCTCGATCTGTTGAAAGCATTCCGGATCGGAAAGGCTGTCGTCGCGGATATAGCCCTTGATCCGGTTGAGCGCGCGGTAATAGATGGAATCCATCAGCTTATTGACGTCCACTCCGATAAGGGACGGGAATTCCACGCGGATATCCTGCTTGGAAAGGACCTCGCGGAATACCTCCAGAAATAATTCGTTTTTCTCCAAAGCAATCACCTCAAGACCATTATAAGGGAAATACCCTTGAAAATCAATAAGGAATATATCCTTGAGCCATACTTGCTTTGAGGTGAACAGCATGTATGAGCATATGAGAGGGATGCGAAACGACAAGGATATGAGTCAGAAACAGGTAGCTGATTTGCTACAGGTGCATCAAACAACATATTCAGACTATGAGTTAGGCAATATCAGCATTCCAGCACAACAATTAAAACGTCTTGCTGAATTTTATGATACCAGTATTGACTACCTGCTGGATTTTACAGATGAGCGGAAACCCTATCCGCGCAGGAAAGAATAAAAGGAAACGGCATTAGGGCGGCACTCATAAGGTTGCTTGTAGGTTTTGAAGTTTACCGTATGCCCTTGATATTCTGGTCGCTCTAAAATATCCGCTATGGTATCGCCCGCCCAGTTGTAAGGACTGTCCGGCGGTGCGTTCCTTGCCGTTCTGCCTGTCTGCTGAAAATGGATTGTCGGTGTTATGACTTTATCCGCTCCCGTCCGTTCGTAGTTTGATAGAAGAAAAGTTTCTCAGCAAGCATACTCAAGACTTATTTTATAAACATATTATAGAGCGTCCTTGCGGGGCGCTCTATTTTTTGGCTTGATAATTTATGGAGAATTTTTACAGAATTCTGTCATATTGCCATACATCATGTTATAATACACTTACAAAAACAGAAAAGGTGTCAAACGCATCCCAATGGGCCTGCTGTATACCGGCGTTATGGCAGCAGTCACCACAGCATTAAGGTCTTTTGAAATGTCTGCATATTTGTTTAATGGAGTCAAACAAGTCTTATCGCTTCTGATATAGGATTACTCTTTCTGTGTCTACAATTGAGTTTCCGTATGATAATGCCTGCGCAGAAAGCTTTTGTGCCATATTGATATCATAAAAAAGGAAAGGAAGATTCCCCTTGAACCCTGACACTTTTCTTGCGCATATTTCCCGCGATGGCCGAACGCAAACCCTCCTTTCTCATCTCGCTGGCACGGCAACACTGGCTAAAGCCTTTGCGCAGTCTTTTGACGCACAGGCACAGGCCGAAGCTGCCGGATTGCTCCATGATATCGGCAAATTCTCCGCCGCATTCCAGCAAAGAGTGCGCGGCGATACGGCTCAGGTCGACCATTCCACCGCTGGTGCATACGAATGCTGGCGCATGGGACAACCCTTGTCAGCGTTTGCCGTCGCCGGGCATCATGGAGGACTGCCGGACGGCGGCAGCATGACCGACAGCGCCGATGCCGCCACGTTCCTCGGACGAATACGGCGGGCCGAGCAAGGCAAACTCGAACCGTACGACCATTGGAAAGAAGAAGTTGCCCCGCCTTTGCTTCCCCGCGCAGACCTGACAAACAGCTTGCCGGAAGAAGTCATGTTTTTCACCCGTATGCTGTATTCCTGCCTGGTGGACGCTGACTATCTGGATACCGAAGCATTTATGGCCGGCCATCCGCGCGCGCAGCATCAGGACTCCATCGATTGCCTGTGGGAGAAATTACAGCAGTATATCTCCGGCTGGTTTCCGCCGCAAGGCGAGCTGAACCGGCAGCGCTGTGCCATTCTGGAACGCTGCATCGCACAGGCCATGCAGCCGCCTGGATTGTTTTCCTTGACCGTTCCCACCGGCGGCGGGAAAACGGTGGCATCGCTCGCGTTTGCTTTCGCTCATGCCAAGGCGAACGGTATGAAACGAATCATCTATGTGATCCCATATACATCCATCATTGAACAGACCGCAGACATATTCCGAACCATACTGGGCGATACGAATGTGTTGGAGCATCATTCCAACGTCCTGTATGATTCTGCAAACGAAACGGACGCGCATACTATCCAGTTGGCGCAGGCTACCGAAAATTGGGATATGCCGGTCATCGTGACGACGGCTGTACAGTTCTTTGAATCCCTGTTTGCCTGCCGCCCTTCCCAATGCCGCAAGCTGCACAACCTTGCCAACAGCGTCATCATTTTCGATGAAGCGCAAATGCTGCCGCTCCCTTACTTACAGCCTTGTATCTATGCCATTTCCCAACTGGTTGCACGTTATCATGTTTCCGCTGTCCTGTGTACGGCAACGCAGCCTGCCCTTGCTTCGGTCTTTCGGGAATTTTTGCCCCAGTATCCCATCACTGAGCTTTGCCCATCCGGCACCTTTGGGGCAAATATCTTCCGCCGCGTCACTTTCCGACAGCAAGGGCGGCTAACATGGAGCATGTTAGCCGAACAGCTCAACGCGCAAAAGCAAGTTCTCTGTATCGTAAACACCCGCAAAGGCGCGCAGGCGTTGTTCCGGCAGCTGAATGGCGACGGTGTTTTCCACCTTTCTACCCTGATGTGTCCGGCCCACCGTCAAAAACAGATTGCGGAAATCCGCCGTCGGCTTGCCGATGGCCTGCCCTGCCGCGTGGTTTCCACCTCTCTGATTGAAGCAGGTGTAGACATTGATTTTCCCATTGTCTATCGGGAACTCACCGGACTGGATTCCATATTGCAGGCTGCTGGGCGATGCAATCGGGAAGGCAAACGTCCTGTTTCCGAGAGCATTGTCACCATCTTTCAGAGCGAGGAACGGACGCCGCCGCTCCTCGCGGCGGCCGCCGGAGCAGGCCAATCCGTCCTGCGGCATTATCCGGACTTTATGGCACCAGATGCCATCGAAGCATACTTCCGGCAACTGTTTGACCTGAAGGGTTCAGAAGCACAGGATATGCAACGCATTCTGCCCACCATACGAACCGAATTTTTCCCTTTCCGCACGATCGCGGACCGGTTTCATCTGATCGACAGCCCCACATGTACAATCTACGTTCCCTATCAAGATGGCAAGCCGCTGCTCGAACTGCTTCGCTCCGGCGAACGCAGCAAAAGTCTGTACCGACAGCTTGGACGGTATGGCGTTTCGGTTTATGAGCAGCACTTTGCGGCACTGCAGCAGGCCGGAGATATAGAAATTCTGGACGACGGCACAGCGATCTTATGCAATCCGTCAAGCTATTCGGAGCAAACCGGATTGTCCCTTGACGCGGACAGCGGTAAAGCGCTGTTTATTTAATTTATAGAAAGGAGTGACGTACATGTCCATCCGCTTGGAGGTCTGGGGGGAATATGCCTGTTTCTCCAGACCGGAGCTGAAAACTGAGCGCGTCAGTTATGATGTAATAACCCCGGCGGCCGCGCGCGGACTGATCGAAGCAATCTATTGGCATCCGGGCATCAAATGGAATATCGACCGCATTGTTGTGTGTAGTCCCATCCGGTTCACCAACATACGGCGCAACGAAGTCAAAGCAACCGTATCCGCCCGTGCTGCCCGCACAGTAATGGAACACGGCACCGGCAAACTGTTTCTATCTGCTTCGGAGAATATCCAGCAGCGGGCGGCACTGGTGCTGCGGGACGTCCATTATGTGATCGAAGCACATTTTGACATGACTGCAAACGCAGCCTCTGGCGATAACCCCGGCAAGTTTCAGGACATTGTCAAGCGCCGAATCCGAAAAGGGCAGTTTTATCATCAGCCCTATTTTGGGTGCCGCGAGTTCCCAGCACACTTCCGACTCTGCGAATCCCAGCTATCCGCCTCCAACGAGCTGCAGGGGGAGCGTGATCTCGGACTAATGCTGCTGGATATGGACTACTCAGACCCGAACAATATCCAGCCCATGTTCTTCCGCGCGGTGCTGCACGACGGTGTGCTGGAGGTTCCCCGAACGGACGGCGAGGGGGTGTTCCGATGATCCTGCAAGCACTGACCGGCTATTATCAGACGCTTGCTGACCGTGGTGAAATTGTGCTGCCCGGCTGGAGTAAGGTCAAAGTTTCTTACGCGTTGTGCATTACGGATGACGGTGTGCTGGAACAGGTCATCCCCCTGCTTACCGAGCAGCCCAAAGGAAAAAAGACCGTACTCGCCCCGCGGTTGTTCACGCTCCCTGCTCCTGTCAAGCGCGCCAGCGGCGTTGCCGCGAACTTTCTTTGCGACAATTCCAGCTATATGTTGGGAATCGACAACAAAGGAAAGCCGCAACGTAGTGTAGCATGCTTTGCAGCCTGTAAAGACCTTCACGAAACGCTGCTGGACGGTATAGGCAGTCCGGCAGCAAAAGCAGTTCTCGCTTTTTTTCATACATGGCAGCCCGAGCAGGCCGCCGCATATCCTGTACTCGCCGAAAAGATGGAAGAAATCCTCGCAGGCGCCAATTTGATATTTCAATACGACGGCCGCTTTATCCACGAAGATCCATTGATCCGCCGCGCTTGGGATGCGTATTACCAAACCGCCGGAGACGGTCCTGAAATGATCTGTCTGGTTACGGGAGAAAAGGGGCCGGTGGAAAACATCCATCCGGCAATCAAGAACGTATCCGGCGCGCAGTCCAGCGGCGCAGCGCTGGTTTCGTTCAACGCGCCTGCGTTCTGCTCTTACGGCAAAGAGCAAAACTTCAATGCCCCGACAAGCAAATATGCCGCTTTTGCTTATACCACCGCTTTGAACCATTTGCTTGCCGACCGAGAGCACGTTTACCGCATGGGCGATACCACTGTGGTCTGCTGGGCTAAAGGTGGCGGCAACATTTATCAAAATATCTTTGGCTGGGCATGTATGGGGCAACCGCCATCCTACTCTCTCACCGATTTGCAAAGTGCGCTGCAAAACCTGTGCGCCGGAAAAACTGTTCTGCTGGACGAAGAACGGCTGAACCCCGATATGGAATTTTATATCCTTGGCCTGTCGCCCAACGCCGCCCGTTTGTCGGTTCGCTTTTTCCTGCGGAATACCTTCAGCACGCTTCTACGCAATGCGCAGGCACATCAGGCAAGGCTGGAAATTGTCAAACCTGCTTACGATAAATTCGATACGCTTCCACTGTGGAAACTGCTCGACGAAACGGTCAATCAGAATGCCCGCGACAAGACTCCGGCGCCAAATCTCGCAGGCGAGGTGCTGCGCGCTGTGATGAACGACACACCGTATCCCGCCACCCTGCGAAACGGCGTCGCGCTGCGCATCCGTGCCGAACGGGAAGTTACCCGAGGCCGCGCGGCAATTCTCAAGGCGTATTACCTGAAAAATACGCATCCCGATGTACCAAAGGAGGTTTTAACTGTGTCTCTTAATCCTGACAGCACCAATACAGCCTATAATCTGGGCAGATTGTTTTCTGTACTGGAAGCCGCACAAGAGGCTGCGAATCCCGGAATCAATGCAACAATTAAAGATAAATATTTTAGTTCGGCATCCGCAACGCCCGGTCATGTATTTCCGGTCTTGCTCAAACTTGTACAGAGCCATCTGAAAAAGCTGGACAGAGGCCTGCGCACCTACTACGATAAGCAGATCACCGAGCTGCTTTCCAAGTTGGGAGAATCGTATCCTGTTCGCCTGAACCTGCACCAGCAGGGTTCGTTCCAGCTGGGTTATTATCATCAGACACAAATGCGCTACGCAAAGAAGGAGGAAAAATAAAATGAGTGATCCCATTAAAAACCGTTACGAATTTGTCATCCTGTTTGACGTAGAAAACGGCAATCCCAACGGCGACCCAGACGCGGGCAATATGCCGCGCGTTGACGCAGAAACCGGTTTGGGTCTTGTTACCGACGTGTGCCTCAAGCGCAAAATCCGAAATTATATCGAAACGGTCAAAGAGGACGCTGCCGGCTATCGCATTTATGTCAAGGATGGCGTGCCGCTCAACCGCAGCGACGCAGAGGCCTATGCGGCGCTCGATGTGACGGATAAGACGATTAAAGACAAAAAGAAAAACGATCCCGATCTGGATCGCAAAATCCGTGATTGGATGTGCGCAAACTTCTATGACATCCGAACTTTTGGTGCGGTCATGACCACATTTGTCAAGTCCGCGCTCAACTGCGGACAGGTGCGCGGCCCCGTGCAGCTTGGTTTTGCCCGCAGTGTGGAGCCAATTGTTCCGCAAGAGGTCACAATCACCCGTGTGGCCATCACCACCGAAGCCGATGCCGAGAAAAAAGGCACAGAAATGGGCCGCAAATATATTGTTCCCTATGGGCTTTATCGCTGCGAGGGCTATATTTCCGCAAACTTAGCCCGCAAAACGACCGGCTTTTCCGAGGAGGATCTCGCCCTGCTTTGGCAAGCGATCCTCAATATGTTCGAACACGACCATTCCGCCGCACGCGGCAAAATGGCAGTTCGTGACCTGATCGTATTCAAGCACAACAGCGAACTAGGCTGTGCGCCGGCCTGGAAACTCTTTGAAGCGGTTCAAGTAAACCGAAAAGACCAGATTGCCGGCGCCCCAGCCCGCAGCTATCAGGACTATGAAATCGTTGTGGATGAGACAGCCTTGCCCGACGGCGTTACATGTACGCGCATGGGGTGATCTATCAGGAGGAGGACTACCTCCAGCTTTCTGGATTACAGCATTTTGCATTCTGCCGGCGACAATGGGCGCTCATTCATCTGGAAAACCAATGGAAGGACAACCTGCGCACGGTTGAGGGCAATTTGTTCCATCACCGTGCGCATGACAGTAAGCAGCGGGAACGCCGCGGGAATATTCTGATTCTGCGTGAGCTCCCGATCTGTTCTGCATCGCTCGGAATTTCAGGGAAATGTGATGTGGTGGAGTTTCACGCCGCTCCCACCGGCATCGCATTGTCCGGAGAGGAGGGACGTTGGCGACCGTTTCCCATAGAATATAAAAAAGGCGCGCCCAAAGCGCATCAGGCAGACGAACTGCAGTTATGTGCGCAAGCCCTATGTCTGGAAGAAATGCTTTGCTGCCCTATTGCGGAAGGCGCGCTCTTCTACGGGGAAACCCGTCGCCGCTGCGCCGTTTCTTTTACAGAGGACCTTCGGCAAACGGTGCGCACAATGCTGGACGAAATGCACCAGTTACATAGCCGCGGACATACGCCAAGGGTAAAACCGACCACAAGCTGCAACGCCTGCTCCCTGAAAGGAATATGCCTGCCTGTTCTGATGAGAAAACAAACTGTCAAAGCATATTTGCATCAGGCTATGGAGGACCGCCCATGAGACATTTGCTCAACACCTTGTTCGTCACCTCCGAGGATATTTATCTGTCGCTTGACGGTGAAAATGTTATCGCAAATCGGGGAAAAGAGGCTATCGCACGCTATCCTCTCCATACGCTTTGTGCAATTCTAACCTTTTCGTATGCAGGCGCTTCTCCAGCGCTGATGGGTGCTTGTGCCACACGAGGGATAGCCCTTTCTTTTTGCACACCCCGCGGCAAATTCCTTGCCCGCGTCACCGGAGAGTCCAACGGCAACGTGCTGCTTCGGCGGATGCAATACCGGATTGCCGATGACCCTGTGCAAAGCTGCCGCATTGCGCGTTCCATGGTTTTCGGTAAACTGTATAATGCCCGCTGGTCCATTGAGCGAACCAAACGTGATCACAGTATGCGTATAGATACGAAGCGGCTGAATCAAGTTTCCGTACAGCTGAAAACGCTATTGCCTCAAATCTTATCTGAAACTTCCCTTGAAAGCCTGCGCGGCTTAGAAGGCGTTGGGGCGTCTGCATATTTCAGCGTATTTGACCAGATGATCTTAGGTGACAAAGATACATTTTCGTTTCAATCTCGAAGCAAAAGACCTCCCCGTGATCCCGTCAATGCCATGCTTTCTTTTGCTTATAGCTTATTGGCACATGATTGCGCTTCTGCTTTGGAAAGTGTGGGTTTGGATTCCTATGTAGGATTTCTGCATCGAGACCGGCCTGGTCGCAGTTCCTTAGCATTCGATTGCATGGAAGAACTGCGTCCCTGTATTGCTGATCGGTTTGTTTTAACCTGCATCAACAACCGCATATTCAAAGCTGCCGATTTTATTTATCGGGAAAGCGGCGGCGTATATTTCCAAGAAGATGCACGACGAACCTTTCTGCAACGATGGCAAGAGCGCAAAAAAGAAAATATAACCCATCCGTTCTTAGGTGAAAAAATACCATGGGGATTGGTTCCATATTTGCAGGCGCTGCTATTATCCCGATTCCTTCGAGACGACTTGGATGAATATCCGCCTTTTTTGTGGAAATGAAGGTGCAGAATGCTTGTATTAATTACATATGACGTAAATACGGAAGATGCATCCGGTAAAAAACGTCTTCGCCAAATTGCAAAGCAATGTGTTAATTTCGGACAAAGAGTTCAGTGTTCTGTGTTCGAGTGTTTACTGGACCCTGCACAATGCAAAAAATTGCAGGCCAAATTGCTTTCCATCATGGATATGGAAAAAGACAGTTTGCGTTTCTACTACTTAGGGAATCGCTATGAAAGCAAAATCGAACATTTTGGCTGTAGCACCTCCTATGCCCCAGAAGGTGTGTTGATGATCTAATACCATGCGAAGTATAAGCACACATGAAACGGCAAGCAGCTTCGCACTCAAAAAGCTACGCATTTTTTATCAATTGAATCGTTCATCCATTTCCCAAGCCCAACAAATACCTCTCAATAACAAGCTTTTATGCAAAGGTTCTATTTTTGCAAATATAATTTTATTTATATTTGCCGTCGCTCCCCCCGTGGGGAGCGTGGATTGAAATCTCGGCTCCCTCTGATGGAATGCCAAAGGGAACGGTCGCTCCCCCCGTGGGGAGCGTGGATTGAAATGTTATGTCCCGCTGTGGGTGCATGAGCCGGGCGGGGGTCGCTCCCCCCGTGGGGAGCGTGGATTGAAATAATATGAAAAAGTCCAACCTGAACACCGCATTGAGTCGCTCCCCCCGTGGGGAGCGTGGATTGAAATACCGATCTCGATAGAGAACACACCCGATGTGTCAGTCGCTCCCCCCGTGGGGAGCGTGGATTGAAATATTGCGGCGCATCGCCATCCGGTCAACCATTTCCGTCGCTCCCCCCGTGGGGAGCGTGGATTGAAATTTCGCATGCATCTTCCGGCTCCGTGAAGTCGGCAGTCGCTCCCCCCGTGGGGAGCGTGGATTGAAATGTTCTCTTCCAAGAATTACCCACTATGACGCTGGATGTCGCTCCCCCCGTGGGGAGCGTGGATTGAAATTTCCGTACATACTCTGTCAAGCTCTTCTCCCCTCGTCGCTCCCCCCGTGGGGAGCGTGGATTGAAATACATGCCATCTTTCAACGCCTCCTCGAATTTAGCTGTCGCTCCCCCCGTGGGGAGCGTGGATTGAAATTTTTGTGACGAATGCGGAGAACTGTTGCCAGAAAGTCGCTCCCCCCGTGGGGAGCGTGGATTGAAATAATCTTTTTTCCTCCATTCTTCGCATGCATCTTCGTCGCTCCCCCCGTGGGGAGCGTGGATTGAAATAGCAATAAATATTCGTCCGGCTTAAAATTACGCGTCGCTCCCCCCGTGGGGAGCGTGGATTGAAATTCTCCACATTCGCCTCACCTCCCTCCGCCCGAGGTCGCTCCCCCCGTGGGGAGCGTGGATTGAAATTAATGGAAAAATTTCAGCAAGCCAATTACTCGCTGCCGTCGCTCCCCCCGTGGGGAGCGTGGATTGAAATATTTTTGGAGAAAACAGGCTAAAATATGACAAAACGTCGCTCCCCCCGTGGGGAGCGTGGATTGAAATCGCGGTGTGCATTACCACCTCGGACACTACAAAGTCGCTCCCCCCGTGGGGAGCGTGGATTGAAATTCTGCGCGAGATCAGCGCGGGGTTGATCGTGGCGGTCGCTCCCCCCGTGGGGAGCGTGGATTGAAATCCCTTTCTCCGATGTTTGCCGCTCACGCGCTCCGTCGCTCCCCCCGTGGGGAGCGTGGATTGAAATCGGCGTCCAGCACAGGGTTTTGCGCGGGCGGCTGCGTCGCTCCCCCCGTGGGGAGCGTGGATTGAAATGAGAATCTGACCGCGCTCGAACCGACCGGACAGCGGTCGCTCCCCCCGTGGGGAGCGTGGATTGAAATGCAAGCTCGAAATCACATACAACCGCCACACTGAGTCGCTCCCCCCGTGGGGAGCGTGGATTGAAATCCGTTAAGGCTGGCCTCACGCCGCTCCTTGGTAAGTCGCTCCCCCCCGTGGGGAGCGTGGATTGAAATCTGCATATTTTGGCTTTATTGCTACAGACTGTTGTCGCTCCCCCCGTGGGGAGCGTGGATTGAAATCTTTCAACAAATCCCGACATACAAGAACATTATGTCGCTCCCCCCGTGGGGAGCGTGGATTGAAATAGGACGCGCAGCTTGCGGTCGTCCGCGGGCGCGGTCGCTCCCCCCGTGGGGAGCGTGGATTGAAATTGAGCGCGGCCTGAACGTGTATGAAGCGCTGAGCGTCGCTCCCCCCGTGGGGAGCGTGGATTGAAATCCGAACCGGCTGCGGATGCCCAGCGCGGTCAACGTCGCTCCCCCCCGTGGGGAGCGTGGATTGAAATGCTGGGTATCTGCCAGCCATCACGGGGTTCGCGGTCGCTCCCCCCGTGGGGAGCGTGGATTGAAATCGTTGCACAAGCGGATTTAGAAACGGAACGCTGGTCGCTCCCCCCGTGGGGAGCGTGGATTGAAATCGTGATGGCGGGAACGGTGAGTTTGCCGTCCTCGTATCGCTCCCTCCGCGGGGAGCGTGGATTGAAATCGTGCATCACACGGTTAGGGTTAAAATCAAGCATGGTCGCTCCCCCCGCGGGGAGCGTGGATTGAAATGAGCTTGAACGTCACCTGTTCGCCAATACCTGCCATGTGGCTCCCCCCGTGGGGAGCGCAAGCAAAATCTCGTTGTTTCCAGTAGTTGAAATTTTATCCGCGCATAATAACAACGGCAGCAAGCATCACTGCTTGCTGCCGTTGTTAATTGTTACCGCAAATACGTTCCTAACAATGTGTATGGTTCGTATCTGCGCGTTGTGGTGGAGCCGAGGGGAGTTGAACTCGCTGTTTGAACAAATCATGTGGTTTTATTGTGCATTATTACCTGCTTTTCCGTACTTTTTCAGAACTTTTTCTTACCGGTTGGTATCTACCCGTGACAGGTTTTGACGGGTGAAATCTACCGGAAAATCTACCTGGGGCGAGGAGGAAAAGTGCACAAAATTAATGTTTTCGATAATGGAGAGGCATCGAGGTGTGAGGCTGCATTGGAGGGAACAATGTCTGTCATAGCAATAAAGATGCAGGAGGATATTGCTTAATAGATGATAGACGGGCGTGGTTGGTAGCATGATTGTTTTGGAGGTGTGAGATCGGCGTTGAGCCGAGATTCTCCAAAATTCCGGAGAGATTTGAAACGCCAGAGCTAACGGAGTTTTATCACTCGCTGGGAACTGGTCAAAACCGGCGTTGACCCATATTTGACCACAGTTGGAAAATTTCATAACAGGGTGTAGCCCAGTTGGTAGCGCACGTGATTTGGGTGGATAGACGACTCATCCATTCCCCCCAAAAGTGAGATCCCGGGAGTCTTTGGGACAGTAGCTTGCGGCGGAAATTCCCCGGTTGAAAAACTCCCGCAAAATCGGGCGTGACCACAGCACTGCCCACAGACACGTAAAACTTGCTTTTTCCTTCTCCGCATGGTATCATGCAGAAAAAACGAATATCCGGGTGTAGCGCAGTTGGTAGCGCACGTGATTTGGGTTCACGGGGCCGAGCGTTCGAATCGCTCCACTCGGACCAAAAACCCTCTGGAGTGAAATCTCCAGAGGGTTTTGTTTACTGCGGCGCAAATTTTGAAAAATTGTGTTTGACATCGATCTGTTCTTATATTTCGAATCACTTGGGAATATAAGAAATTTAAACATTATCAATATTTTCAGCGCTTGCACTTTTCTTGTGAAACGGAACAATTTGTGGTACACTAAAAGCAAATTTATATTTCTTTCCATTTAAGTAGATATGTGAAAAAGCTCCAAGAGTAAGAACAGAAGAGATGATAAAATGAGTGCAGGAGAATATAACTACAATATTATCAAAGTAAGAGATGATAACCAGCCGATAGAGTTTGCACGAGAAACTATTGATGGTAATCAGTTATTTAGAGTAAAAGAAAACGAGAGCGCTCAATGGTGTCCCGATGGTACTTTCTCCGTTATTGATTTGAGAAATAGGATTGAACCATGGCTTACATCCCTTTTCCAATCTGAGCATTTATCTCTCCTGGTTGGTAGTGGATTAACAACAGCAATTCAGTTAGTATCTTGTGGAACCAGTGATAACGGCATGGGAAAATTTGAACCGAAATCAAAATATGCCAACAAAATCAATATGAACGCTGCTGCAAGTGCTTCCGCTGCTAATCGAGGAGAAAATCCGAATTTCGAGGACTATATTCGAGTAATGTGTGAATTGTTGCGCGGATTAGAAATTCTCGGAGAAGATGATGATGCAACTGAATTAAAGGGTGAAATTGTTAACGCAATTAATGATTTTACAAAGAATATCTCCGTTATAGAAAACCAAATTGCTACAGCACCAGAACCGAAAAGAACCGATGCTTTCAATAAACTTGTACTATTCTTAATGAGTTTTGCAAGCCGCACAGGTACACGTGATAGGTTAAACATATTCACGACTAATTATGATAGATTAATTGAAGCAGGTGCGGATATTGCAGGTATCCACTTGCTTGATAGGTTTGTCGGAGCGTTGTCTCCTGTTTTTAGATCTTCAAGATTAGATGTTGATATGCATTATAACCCTCCCGGAATTAGAGGAGAACCGAGATATCTTGAAGGTGTTGTACATTTTACTAAATTACACGGCTCAATAGATTGGATCAATACAGATAGTAGTATCAAAAAGATTGGGCTACCATTTGGTGCCCAGGATATCCGTCCGTATCTCGATGCACCTGGACTCAATGCAGATTCCTCCAAGATTATGATCTATCCAAATTCCTCAAAGGATAGAGAAACGACTGAATATCCATACGTAGAATTATTTCGTGATTTTGCTGCAGCATTGTGCCGTCCCAATAGCACACTCGTTACATATGGATATAGCTTTGGAGATGAACATATAAACAGGGTAATTAAAGATATGCTTACAATTCCCTCAACACATTTAATAGTGATTGCTTATGGTGATTCCATGGGAAGGATTATGAAAAGCTACTATGAATGGGGAAGGTCAAATCAGATTTCATTAATTATAGGATCAGATGTCGCTAATATCGACTCGCTGGTTAATTATTATCTTCCCAAACCAGCAATTGATCGAGCTACTATCCGTATGGCAGAATTGCTTCGGCAAAGATATGAACAACCTAAAATATTGAAGAAAGAAGAGGGCGAGGTTTCAGTAGATGACAACACCTTTGTCTAATCTGGACTCATTGCGAATTGGCAGTGTTGATTTTGTTTCTCCTGATGAAATTAAAGTTTTGCTTGATATTGAAGCGCCTAACAATGTAGCCTTAAATACTGGGGTACCAAGGCCTTTTCCTCGCATCAACAGTTACACTCTTATACCAAATGAGAGTGGATTCCTTGTTTCTCAGGTTGAATGGATTACTATAGAAAGATCTCAGTACCCCAAAAGACGTGGAATACAGGATTTTGGTATTGTTGATCTTCCGTATCCACTTAGGAAGATGAGTCTTAACCCATTAGGAATTCTTAAAGAAAAATCGAATTGCGGTAGTTCGGATAATCAATATGAGTTTTCCAGAGGAATCGAATATTTCCCTACAGTTGGTGATCCGGTTCTGTTGCCGACACCACTCCAACTAAAATCAATAGTTGAGTCTGGCGAAAATAGAAGAATAAATATTGGTGTCAGTCCATTAGCGGGGAATGCTCAGGTATCAGTAGATCCAGAC